>NZ_FNYM01000013.1:0-203520 GCF_900108985.1 Achromobacter sp. NFACC18-2
TGACCCTAACCCCGAATTAGTCCGGATCAGAAGTAGAGATTTCCGGCTCATTGAGGTTGGTACTATGGCCGCTGGCCAAGTGCTGGCGCGCGTATTCAGCAGGTGCCTGCCACTTCAGCGCGGAGTGGGGACGAACCTCGTTATAGTACGTCCGCCAGGCGTCGATTTTCTCCTTGGCGTCGGCAAATGACAAGAACCAGTGGCTGTTCAGGCATTCCTGACGGAAGCGGCCATTGAAGGATTCGCACTGCGCATTGTCCGTCGGCTTGCCGGGCCGGCTGAAGTCGATTTCCACCCCACTTTCGTATGCCCATTTGTCCATGGCTTTGGAGATAAACTCGCTGCCGTTATCGGTTTTGATGACGCGCGGCAGGCCGCGCAGTGCGCATACGCGACCGAGCGTCGCCACCACATCGTCACCCCGCAGGTTTTGCCCAATGTCGATGGCCAGACACTCTCTGGTGTAATTGTCGACCAGAGTCAAAGCACGCAGGCGGCGACCATCGAACAATTGGTCCATGACGAAGTCCATGCTCCAGATGTCATTGATGGCTTGCGCGACCGCTTTGGGTTGGCGACGTTGCGCCGACTTATTGCGCTTGGGGCGCTTGTGCCGCAACGACAAGCCTTGTTCTCGATACAAACGGTAGACCCGTTTGTGATTGTCTCGATAGCCTTCGCGGCGCAGCATCACGTGTACACGCCGGTATCCGTAGTGAACGCGCGTATGCGCTATCTCGTGGATTCGCATGACCAGCGCGCCACTGTCGCGTCGGCACGATTCGTAGCGATACAACGACCGGGAAATCATGACTGCGGCGCATGCCTTGGTCACGCCGACGCCGTAGCGCTTCATCAGATCATCCACGAGTACGCGGCGCAGCGAAGGCTTCAGAGCTTTTTTGCCAGAACGTCCTGCAACATTGCCTTGTCCAGCGACAGGTCCGCGACCAAGCGCTTAAGGCGATTGCACTCCTCTTCAAGCTGGCGCAGCCGTCGCAACTCCGAGGGACCAAGCCCGCCGAATTTCTTCTTCCAGTTGTAGAAGGTGGCTTCGCTCACGCCCATCTTGCGGCAGACCTCGGATACGGCCGTTCCCAGTTCGGCCTGCTTCAGCGCAAAGGCGATTTGCTCTTCGGTGTATTTCGATCTCTTCACGGCATGGCTCCTATTCCATATGGTGAAATAATGCCGGAATTCTCTAATTTAGATCGGTACTAAAAACTGGGTTAGGGTCACGTTACAGGGGGGTCTGACACCCACTTGGCGCCGGTTCAGGATGGCGTGTGGGTGTCAGACACCCGCACCAGGGGCGTCAAGCGGTCGCGATCGGCGTGACCGGCGATCCGATCGCGTGCGGCAGCCGCAGCGGCGGTGCGGTCAGCATGAAATGGTGGCGTCCGTTGGCGTGCAGGAACGCTGCCAGGTCCTTCAGATACCAGAGTTCGGCCAGCGGCAGACCCAGCTTGAAGAGGCAATGGTGGTGCAGCGGCAGCATGGGGCGCGCGCCGGCCTTTTCGCGGGCGGGATAGGCTTCCACCGCGTAGTTGTCGGCGCAGAGGGCGGCGATGCCGCTGTCCGTGATCCATTGCAGCAGCGCGTCGTCGGTGCCGTCCAGCGCGGCGCCATAGGTGTGCAGCACGTCAGGGTCCGGCGTGCCGTTCATGGCGACCACGGCTTCGGCGTAGCCGGTGCGCAGCACCAGCATGTCGCCGGGCTCGACGGTGATGCGGTCCGTTTCCAGGACGTGCATCAGTTCGGCGTGGCCGATCAGTGTGCGGCCCGGGCCGTAGTGGCGGAACAGGTCCACCAGCACGCCGCGGCCTTGCATGCCTTTCTGCGCCAGGTTCTCGATGCCGAGCTTGAGCGCGGCGGAGGGGCCGCCGCTGTTGCAGCCGCATCCGGTGTGGTCGCCATCGGCGGGGCCGACGACGTCCACGCCGGCCTGAAAGCCGTTGTAGTAGCGCAGCTCGGGCTTGCCGTCGCCATCGGCGTCGAACAGGGCGCCCACGTGCGCCAGCGCGTCCCACTGCGTCGAATACTGCATGGACAGCAGCACCTGGTCATCGCTCAGCACGTCCAGCGCGTCCGGGTTGACGTTCTTCAGCGGAAAGTTCAGGTACGGCGTGTCCTTGAGCGTCGTGGGGCTCAGGCGCGGGGGATGGCGGCGCGGGTTCAGGACGTTGCCGCCCGGCAGGTCCAGCGGCAGGGACAGGCAGAAGGTCTTGCCCGCGCGGATCTCGCGCGCGCCTTTCAGGACCTGTTCTTCGGTGATGAGATTCAGGCGGCCGAGTTGGTCGTCGGGCCCGAAGTCGCCCCAGTTGGAGCCTTCGGGCCGTTGCTTCCAGCGTTGCATGCGGCTCACTCCGACAGGAAGTCGACGACCGCGCGGGTGAAGGCTTCCGGCTGTTCCCAGTTCGAGATGTGGGAGGTGTCCAGTTCCACATAGCGCGCGCCGGGAATGGCGGCGGCCAGTTCGCGGCCTTGCGCGGGCGTGGCGGCCAGGTCGTGCGTGCTGGAGATGACCAGCGTGGGCGCGGTGATGGACGCCACCTGTTCGCGGAAGTCGGCATCGCGCAGCGCGGCGCAATTCGCGGAATAACCGGCGTCCGGCGTGCGGCGCAGCATGTCGATCAGGACTTGCGTGAGACCCGGTTGCGCGGCGCGGTAGCCATCGGTCAGCCAGCGCTCGACGAGCGTGGGCGCCATCTTTTCCAGCGTCTGCTCGGCGACCGCGGCGATGCGGGCGCTCCAGCCTTCGGCCGAGCCGATGCGCGCGGCGGTGTTGCACAGGATCAGCTTGCCGACGAGTTCGGGCCGCGCAAGCGCGAGCCACAGGCCGGTCGGGCCGCCCATGGACAGGCCGCAGAAATGCGCGCGCTTGATGTCCAGGTGGGCCAGCAGTTCCGCGACGTCGTTGCCCAGCTGTTCGAAGCTGTACTCGCCTTCGGGGATGGAGGACTTACCGTGGCCGCGGGTGTCGTAGCGCAGGACGCGGAAGTGCTTGGTGAGCTCGGGGATCTGGCGGGCCCACATGTCGGAGCAGGTGCCCAGCGAATTGGAGAGCACGAGCACCGGCGCGTCGGCGGGGCCATCGATGACGTAGAACAGCCGTGCCTGGCTGAGATCGGCATAAGACATGTGGGATTCCTCGGGGAAAGCCGCGGCCGCGCGTGGGGCGGCCGCGCGGGTATTACAGGTGGCAGACGCCGTCGACGTAGGCTTTGCGCCAGCGGGTGATGGTCACGCGGTCGAACAGGTTGGCTTGCGCGAACGGGTCGGCGTCGATGAACTGCTGCGCGGCGTCGCGCGTTTCCACGTCGACGATGTACAGGCCGCCGCCGGCATCCTTGCCGTCATCCTGCAGCTTGGCGCCGCACGCCAGCAGGAGCTGCTTGTTGGCGTCCAGGTATTCCAGGTGCTTGGCGCGGTGCTGCTGGCGCACTTCCTGGTGATTGGGCTTGTCGAAGGTTTCGATGATGTAGGGCATGCCAGGCTCCTGTCAGATCGCCGAGGGATGGCGCGCAAGCGCGGTGACTTCGATATCCATGTACGGAAAGAGCGGCAGCGACGACAGCAGCGTGTGCAGTTCGTCGTTGCTGTCGACGTCGAAGATGCTGACGTTGGCGTAGCGGCCGACGACGCGCCACAGGCTCTTCCATTTGCCGTCGCGCTGCAGTTGCTGCGCCAGGGCCTTTTCGTCGGCCTTGAGCTTGTCGGCGCGCTCGGCGGGCATGTCGACGGGCAGATTGACTTGCATTTGAACCATGAACAACATGATGGACTCTCCATGATGCCGCCCCGGCGCGCGGGGCGGTGTATCGGCAACATCGGCGGCTGGCGATCCAGCGCGCCGATTCAATCGGAAAACTTCAGCGGGAAAACGTCAGTTCGCAAATTTCAGCGGCAGGCCGGTCAGGCGCAGCAGGTCGTCGGCGGTGGTGTCGCCGAAGATGTCGGTGACCGTCACGCCATTGGCGTTGATGTCGAACACCGCCACGTCCGTGTAAACGCGCGACACGCAGCGCACGCCGGTCAGCGGGTAGGTGCAGGTCTCGACCAGCTTGCTCTGGCCTTCGCGGGTCTGCAGTTCCATCATCACGAAGACGTCCTTGGCGCCGATGGCCAGGTCCATCGCGCCGCCCACGGCGGGGATGGCGTCGGGCGCGCCGGTGTGCCAGTTGGCCAGGTCGCCGTGCTGCGACACCTGGAAGGCGCCCAGCACGCAGATGTCCAGGTGGCCGCCGCGCATCATCGCGAACGAATCGGCGTGATGGAAGAACGAGCAGCCGGGCAGCTCGGTGACGGGCTGCTTGCCGGCGTTGATGAGGTCATAGTCTTCCTCGCCCTTGGCGGGCGCGGGGCCCATGCCCAGCATGCCGTTCTCGGTGTGCAGGATGACTTCGCGGCCGGCCGGCAGGTGGTTGGCGACCAGGGTGGGCAGGCCGATGCCCAGGTTGACGTAGGCGCCTTCGGGGATGTCCTGCGCGACGCGGGCGGCGATCTGGTCGCGGGTCAGTTTGGTGCTCATTGCTGCTCCTTGGCGGCCGGCTGGCCTGCGATCTGCACGACGCGCTTGACGAAGATGCCGGGGGTGACGACGGTTTCGGGGTCCAGCTCGCCCAGTTCGACGATCTCACGCACCTGCGCCACGGCCACGCGCGCGGCGCTGGCCATGATGGGGCCGAAGTTGCGGGCGGTCTTGCGATAGACCAGGTTGCCCCAGCGGTCGCCGCGCTCGGCCTTGATCAGCGCGTAATCGGCGTGCAGCGGATATTCCAGCACGTACTGGCGGCCGTTGATCTCGCGGGTTTCCTTGCCGTCGGCCAGGGGCGTGCCGTAGCCGGTGGGCGTGAAGAACGCGCCGATGCCGGCGCCGGCGGCGCGGATGCGCTCGGCCAGGTTGCCTTGGGGCACCAGTTCCAGTTCCAGCTTGCCGCTGCGGTACAGGCCGTCGAAGATCTGCGAGTCCGCCTGGCGCGGGAACGAGCAGATGATCTTGCGTACCCGATTGGCGCCCAGCAGGGCGGCGAGGCCCGTGGTGCCGTTGCCGGCGTTGTTGTTGATGATGACCAGGTCCTTGGCGCCCTGTTCAAGCAGGGCGTCGATCAGTTCCATGGGCTGGCCGGCGGTGCCGAAGCCGCCGATCATGACGGTGGCGCCGTCAGGGACGTCCGCCAGGGCGGCGGCAGCGCTTGCAACAAGCTTAGAGATCATGATGTTCGCTCATAGGTGGCGTGTCATAATTTGTTCTTCATTAGAACTTTCGTTCTTCTGAAGAACATCGTTTCATGGGGAATGCGAAGGCGTCAAGGCATGCCGCACACCGCACTCTCCATCGTTCGGAGTCGTCCGCAAGGGGCGACGCAAGGCTCGCCGGGGCGGGCCTTTTACTCTTGGAACCAGACGGATGGCCGAGCAAGATCCCCAGCAACCCAGCGACAGCTACGTGCAATCCTTCGCGCGCGGGCTGTCGGTGATCCGCGCCTTCGGTCCGGAACGTTCGCAGATGACGCTGTCCGAGGTCGCCGCGGTGACGGGCCTGACCCGAGCCGGCGCGCGCCGCATCCTGCTGACGCTGGAGCACCTGGGCTACGTTACGGTCGATGACCGCAAGTTCGCGCTCACGCCGCGCATCCTGGAACTGGGCTACGCCTATCTGTCGGGCACGCCGCTGTGGAACCTGGCGCTGCCCTACATGGAAGAAGTTGCCGAGCTGACGCGCGAGTCCTGCTCCGTGTCGGTGCTGGAAGGCGCCGACATTGTCTACATCCTGCGCCTGTCCACGCATAAAGTCATGACGATCAACCTGGCCGTGGGCAGCCGCCTGCCGGCATGGGTGACGTCGATGGGCCGCGTGCTGCTGGCCGGCCTGCCGGAAGCGGAGCTGGACCGGGTGCTGGCGATGAGCCAGATCCGGGCCTACACCGAGCACACGGTGACCGACGTGGCCGAGCTCAAGCGCGTGCTGGCCGGCGTGCGCGCCGACGGCTACGCGTGCGTGGCGCAGGAACTGGAGCCGGGCCTGCAATCCGTGGCGGTGCCCATCCTGGATCGCAGCGGCCGCGTGATCGCGGCGATGAACGTCAGCGGCCACGCCAACCGGTTTTCGCGCGAGGCGATGCTGGAGGCCTTTCTGCCGCCGCTGCGCCGCGCGGCCGACCAGATCAACCACGCGCTGCTGCGCCGCTAGGCGGCGCCTGCGGGCGGCGGCGAGGTCGGGCCGGACGGACATGGCGGCCGCGCTCAGATGGGCGCGACGCCGAGCGTCGTGCCGCCGCAGACATACAGCATCTGGCCGGTGACGAAGCCGTTGTCGGGCGACAGGAAGAACATCGCGGCGCGCGCCACGTCTTCGGGCGTGCCCAGGCGCTTGACGACGATGCTGTTGATGATGCGCTCGGTCTGCGGCGCGCCGGCCGGGTTGCTCTTGGTGAAGAGGTCGGTGGCGATGGGGCCGGGGCCGATGGCGTTGACGGTGATGCCGTCGCCGCCCAGTTCCATGGCGAGCGTGCGCGTCATGCCGACGAGGCCGGCCTTGGTGGCCGAGTAGACGACGCGGTCCGGCTTGCCCAGCGCGGCGCGCGACGACATGTTGACGATGCGGCCAAAGCCGGCTTCGCGCATGGCGGGCAGCGCCGCCTGTACCAGGATGAGCGCGGTGCGCAGGTGCAGGTTCACCACATAGTCCAGGTCCGCCAGCGTGGCCGTGTCGGCCGTGCCGGGGCGGGTGGCGCCAGCGTTGTTGACCAGGCCCACGATGTTGTAGGCGCTGGTGACTTCGCGGGCGACTTCCTGGGTGCGCGCTTCATCGGTCAGATCGGCCTGATACGAGACCAGACCCGCCGGGGGATTCTCGGGCAGCTTGTAGTCGATGTTGACGACTTTGTGGCCGGCATCGAGCAGCATGCGGATGATGGCGGCGCCGATCCCGGCGCTGCCGCCGGTGACGAGATATGCGGTGGGTTTGGTCATATCGGTTTCCGTTCAGTGTTCAAGAATTCAATGGGTGAGGTAACCCCATGCCAGCACTGCGGTGATGTGGATCACGCCGACCCACAGCATCATGATGACGGTATAGCCCATGACGTCGCGCAGTTTCAGCTTGGACAGGGCCAGCGCCGGCAGGATCCAGAAGGGCTGCACCAGGTCGTTCCAGGCGTTGCCCAGCATGACGGCCATGGTGGTCTGGTTGAGCGCGCTGCCGATTTCCTTGGCGGCGTCGATCATGAACGGTCCCTGGATGACCCAGTGGCCGCCGGCGGACGGCGCGAAGAAGTTGATGACGAACGAGCTGATCAGGCCCCAGAACGGCAGGGTTTCGGGCGTGGCGACGTCGACGAAGACCTTGGAGATCGAGGTGACCAGGCCCGACGCGGCCATGATGGCCATGATGCCGGCGTAGAACGGATACTGCAGGATGATCCCGGAGATGGTCTTGATGCCCTCGGTCAGCTTGGCGACGTAGGCGGCCGGCGTGCCCAGCAGGATGATGCCCAGGAACAGGATGATGAAGTTGATGAGGTTCAGGTCCAGCGAGCCGCCGTCCATGAAGTGGAAGACGACATAGGCCACGCCCAGCGCGCCGATGAGCAGGCTGAGCAGGCGGCTGTTGTTGAGCTTGGAGGCGAGGGTGCCTTTTTCCAGCAGGTCGTCGGCGGCGCTGTTGGCGTTGGCGTCGCGGTCGATGTTGGGGTCGACCTCGACGATCTTTTCGCCCTTCTTGGGGTGCAGCCAGGCATTGAGCAGCGGCAGCGTGACGATGATGACCAGGCTGGTGATCAGCATGGGCACGGAGAAGATGGTTTCCGACAGCGGAATGGTGCCCATCTGCTTGGCGGTAGGATGGCCAGGCGTGGCGACGAGCACGGGGATGCTGGCCGACAGGCCCAGGCCGTACATGGTGAAGCCGCTATAGGCCGCGGCGATGATCAGGGGATAGTGCACGCCCTTGACCTTCAGGGCCAGTTTCTTGGCGACGATGCCGCCGATGACCAGGCCAAAGCCCCAGTTCAGGTAGCTGCCCACGCCGCCGACCAGGGTGGCGACGATGATGGCGGTGTGCGGCTTGTGGACGTGGCTGACGATGCGGTTGAGCAGGCGGTCGGTCAGCGGCGCGGTGGCCAGCACGTAGCCCATGGCGAGGATGACGGCCATTTGCGTGGTGAAGGCCAGCAGGCTCCAGAAGCCTTTGCCCCAGGCGCGGGTGACGTCGCCGATGCCCTGGCCTTCGATGCCCATGGCGAGCAGCACGGTGAGCAGGGTCAGCGCGATCGCAAAGACGAACGGATCGGGCAGATACTTGCGCATCAACTCGGTAAAGAATGAAGCCAATTTATTCATGGTGCCTCCAACAACTCCGTAAGGCGGTTCTCTGGTGTCCGGCGGCGCGCGTCATCGGGTGACGGTGCGGGCGCGCCGGACGATTGCTTTTCTTTGTGTGGCTGGGCTCGTGGCCCGGTGGCGCGGTCGGTCATGGCCGCCGCGCCTTGTATTTGGAATCGGGGCGTGCCGCTGCTCAGGAGTCGCCGGCCTTGCCGTTCAGCCAGGCGGCCAGTTCGCCCAGGGCGGCGCTTTTTTCGCGCAGGACGCGCTCGCGGCGTTCGGGGCTCCAGGTGTAGAAGCCCTGGCCGCTCTTGGCGCCGAGCTGGCCGCTGTCTACCTTGCTTTTGAGCAGGTCGGACGGTTCGGTACGGTTTTCGAGGTCTTTGTAGAGGTAGCTGGCGATGGCGTAGTGGACGTCGATGCCGTTCATGTCGCGCTGTTCGAGCGGGCCGGACAGGGCGAGGCGGATGCCGAGGCTCCACTTGACGACTTCGTCGATGTCCTCGGCGCTGGCGACCCCTTTTTCCAGCAGCGAGATCGCTTCGCGGGCGAGGGCGTGCTGGATGCGGTTGGCGATGAAGCCGGGGATGTCCTGGCGCACGAGGACCGGACGCTTGCCGGCAAAACGCAGGGTGGCCATGACTTTGGCGACGGTGTCTTCGGAGGTGTCGTCGTTGCGGACGACCTCGACGAGGGGGATGACGTCGGCGGGCGTGAAGAAGTGGGCGCCGACGAAGCGGTCGCGGCGCAGGACGGCGCTGGCGATGGCGTTGATGGACAGGCCGGAGGTGTTGGTGGCGAAGACGGTGTGCGCGGGGCACAGGGCGTCGAGCTTGGTGAAGATGCCGCGCTTGAGGTCCAGGTTTTCCGGGACGGCTTCGATGACGAGGTCGCTGGCGGCGGCGGCTTCAAGGCCGGGTTCCAGGCGGATGCGCTGGATGGCTTGCTGGACCTGGCCGGGGGCGTAGACGTTCAACTGGCGGTCGATGGTTTTCAAGGCCCGCTCGAGGGCGCCTTCCATCGGGTCGATGAGGACGACGTCGAGTCCCTTCGAGGCGAACAGCGCGGCGATGCCGCTGCCCATGGCGCCTGCGCCGATGATGGCGACGTTCTTGAGGGGAGTTTCCATGATGGCTCGCTGGATGCTTGCGGCGGGCGGCTTGCAGGCGGGCACGCGGGGGATCAGGGTGAACTCTGTCTCGTCCAGGGGTGCCTTTCTGTGCGCGCTCGGCCAGAAAAATCGTTTTGTTCTATATACGAACATTTGTGCGTATATAGAATTTCTGTCGGGGATAGTACTAAAAGTCGCCGGGGGTGGACAAATGGGGGATGGGGGGTGTTCGGTGGGTGGACGGTGAGGGAGGCGAGGTCGTTGCTGGCGTAGGGCGGGGTTCTTTTGATGCTGGGCTTTTGGCCGTTGTAGGGGAGCGTTCTTCTGACGCCCGGCGCGTCGGCGGCCTGGGGCGCGCGGGGCTACGATTGCGGTCCGGAGCCTTCGCTCCGGACTGCCCCTGCCTCATCCTCGTCATCGCCTTCGGCGATTCCTTCGGATTCCGTCGGGCGCATCTACACGCCCCGCGCACCCCAGGCCGCCGCCACGCCGGGCTCTGTGGTTTGAGCTTGCCGGCCGCTGGGGCGAGATGGGTTCTTTAGGTTCTTTGCTGCTGCGGCGTGGATTTGGAGCGTCTTGCGGGGCCCGCCCCACGGCGGCCGCGCGGGCGGCCTGGTGGGGCTTACGCGGTGTCTTGCGTCGGAGCGGGGACGCTGCGCGCTTGCGGCGGTGGGCGGAGGTTGTCGTGGGTTGCGCGGCGCTACGCTTCAGTGGCGCTATGACAGGCCACGCAAAGCTTGTTGCCATCCGGATCGCGGAAGTAGGCGCCGTAGTAATGCGCGTGATACTCGGGCCGAAGACCCGGCGGGCCCTCGCAGGTGCCGCCGTTTTCAAGGGCGGCTTGATGCGCCCGCCGCACCGCGTCCCGGGAATCGGCCATGAACGCGACCATCTGCCCATTGCCCGGTTCATGCGGCAAACCGTTGTGGGGCCTGCAAATCACGAAATACGGGCGCTGCTGGCCGCTGCTTTGCCACCCGGCCCACGGCCGGTCTCTATCGCAGAATCGCGATTCGACCCCAAGGGTTTCAAACATGGCGCTGTAGAAGCGCAGGGCGCGGTCGAAGTCGCTGACGCTGACGAAGATGTGCGAGAACATGGGTGGACACTTCCTGGAAGGGCGCTTCGATGCGCCGGGTGTCTGCTTCGTCCGTGATCCAGGTGGGACCCCGCGCGGATCAGGTGCAGCGCTTGACCAGCTGGTTGAGGAGTTCGGTCACTTCACCGGGCTGCTCCAGACCGGGCAGATGGGCGACGTCCCGCAGCGCGTGGGCTTGCGCATTCGGCAACAAGCGCGCCACCGTTTGAGCGCGCTGCTGGATGTGGGGAAAGTCCAGCTTTCCCCATATGACCGAGGCCGGGACGTCGATGTTTCCTAGCTGATCAAAGGGCTGGCCATCGTCGCGGTTCTTTCCCGAGGGGGCGGCGGCCAGCGCGATGGCGTTCATCTCCAGGAACAGGCGCCGTGTCTGGCCAGACACGCGCCCTTCGGGAGCCAATGGCCCGTCAAGGAACAACCGCGCCTTGATCTCGTTGAGCCGGGCGAGGTCCCGGCCGGATTCTGCCTGTTGTTGGTGCGCCATCATTTCCTGGATTTCGGAGGGATAGACCGGTGCGGGCGCGCCGTTCACGGTGGGCGATATCAGCATCAGGCCGCGTACCCGGGCGGAGTGCATCAGGGCTGCATTCAGGGCGATGTTGGCGCCTTGGGAGCAGCCGGCCAGGATCACCGGGACGGAGCCGGCTGTGGCGTCGATGACGGCAAGCAGGTCGGCGACGGCGGAGTGGTCTTCCGCCTTGGTCCGTGTCTGCCCGAAGCCGCGCCGGTCGTAGGCGATGGCCTGGTAGTTCGAGCCGCCGGCCTGCAACGGGGCGCGCCACATGCGCCGGTCGCAGACGTTGGCGTGGAGGAACACCACGGGCATGCCGCTGCCGGCCGTTTCGGCGGCGATCGTGGCGGCGCCGGAGACAACCTGCAAGGTGGTGTTCACGTGGCCGTCCCTTACCCCGAATTCCTCAACCCCGCCGCGATCCCGTTGATTGTCAGGTGGATGGCGCGTTGCACGCGCTTGTCGACCTCGGCGGCGGGGTTTTTCTGCGCGGCGCGGTGGCGGCGGATGAGGTCGATCTGCAGGTAGTTCAGCGGGTCGATGTAGGCGAAGCGTTCGCGCAGGGAGGCTTGCAGCGTGGGGTTGTCGGCCAGCAGTTCGCGCTGCGTCAGGAGCTTGAGCATGGCGAGCGTGCGGCCGTGTTCGGCGCTGATGGCGCCGAAGATGCGTTCGCGCAGGGCGCGTTGCGGCACGAGTTGGGCGTAGCGGGCGGCGATGGCGAGGTCGGATTTGGCCAGGACCATTTCCATGTTGGAGAGCAAGGTGCGGAACGCGGGCCAGTCGCGGGCCATTTCGCGCAGTTGCGCGAGGCGGCTGCGGCGGGAGCGGGGGGCGTCGGGCGCGCCGGTTTCCAGGTAGGCCTCGATGGCGGAACCCATGCCGTACCAGCCGGTGAGCATGAGGCGGCACTGGGCCCAGGAGAATCCCCAGGGAATGGCGCGCAGGTCTTCGATGCGCTGGCCTTTCTTGCGGGAGGCGGGGCGCGAGCCGATGTTCAGGCCGGCGATTTCGCTGATGGGCGTGGCGGCGAAGAAGTAGTCGGCGAAGCCGGGGGTGTCGTAGACGAGGCCACGGTAGGTGCGCTGCGCGGTGTCGGACATGAAGGACATGGCGGGGCCGTGGTGGGCCATGTGGGCGTCTTCGGCGCTGGTGGCTTCGGCGCGGGGCGCGAGGCTGGATTCCAGGGTGGCGGCGACCAGCAGTTCAAGGTGCCAGCGGCCGACTTCGGCGTCCTTGTATTTGCTCTGGATGACTTCGCCCTGTTCGGTCAGGCGGATCTGGCCGGCGACGGTGCCGGGGGGCTGGGCGAGGATGGCGTCGAAGCTGGAGCCGCCGCCGCGGCCGACGGAGCCGCCGCGTCCGTGGAAGAGGCGCAGGCGCACGTTGCGGCTGGAGAAGACGTCGACGAGCGCGCGTTCGGCCTGGTAGAGCGACCAGTTGGACGTGAGGAAGCCGCCGTCCTTGTTGCTGTCCGAGTAGCCCAGCATGACTTCCTGCGCGCCGTTCTGCGCGCGTTTCACGCGCTGGCGGATTTCGGGCAGGTCGAGCCAGGCGGCCATGATGTCGGCGCCGCGCTGAAGGTCGGGGATGGTTTCGAAGAGCGGCACGACCATGAGGCCGTCTTCGGGGAGGATGTCCTGGCCGGCGGGCGCGATGAGGCCGGCTTCTTTTTGCAGGACCATGACTTCGAGCAGGTCGCTCAGGGTCTCGGTGTGGGAGACGATGGTCTGACGCACGGCCTGCTTGCCGTAGCGCGCGCGGCCGGCCGCGGCGGCGCGCAGGACGGCGAGTTCGCGGGTGGTGTCTTCGCTGTAGGCGATCCAGGGCGAGGCGAGCGGGCGCGCCTGGGCGAGTTCGGCGCGCAGCAGCGCGACGCGTTCGTCTTCGGACAGCGCCAGGTAGTCCAGGGGCTTGCCGTCGTGCGTGACGCCGGCGCGGGAGAAGAGTTCGGCGAGGGCGTTTTCGTGGACGTCCGAGCTTTGGCGCAGGTCGACCGTGGCGAGGTGAAAGCCGAAGACTTCGACGGCCTGCTGCAGGCCGGACAGGCGCAGCTTGGCGACGGGGGCGCCGTGGTGGGCGGCAAGCGAGGCGGCGATGATGGCCAGGTCGGCCGCCAGCTCCTGGGGCGCGTCATAGGCGGGCGCGGCGACGGTGCTGCGGCGGGCGAGGTTCTGGCCGGTCAGGCGCTGCGCGGTGGCGGCAAGGCGGGCGTAGACGCCGACGAGGGCGCGGCGGTAGGGTTCGTCGCGGCGGTGCGGCGAGTCGTCGCCGCTGCGCTCGGCCAGCGCCAGCAGTTGCGGGTCGACGGCGATGAGCAGGGTGGTGATGGACAGTTCGGCGCCCAGCGCGTGGACTTCCTGCAGGTAGTGCTCGAAGAGGACGGTGGCTTGGCGCAGCAGGGCGCGTTCGAGGGTGGCGGCGTCGACGTTGGGGTTGCCGTCGCGGTCGCCGCCGATCCAGCTTCCCATGCGCAGGAAGGGCTCCAGGGGCGGGGCCGGCGCGGCGAAGGGCTTGGCGGATTCGCGGTTGAGCAGCTTGGACAGGTCGCCGTACAGGCGCGGGATGACCTGCAGGAAGGTGCTGCGGTAGTACGAGAGCGCGTTTTCGATTTCGTCGGCGACCGTCAGGCGCGTGTAGCGCAGCATGCGGGTCTGCCACAGGGTGGCGACGCGGCCGAGCAGGGCGGTGTCGAGCTCGGCCAGCTCGTCGGGCGTGAGCTGGGCTTCGCGCTGCGCGAGCGCGGTGGAGATCTCGCGGTGCACGTCCAGGGTGCTCTTGCGCTGCACTTCGGTGGGATGCGCGGTGAGCACGGGCATGACGCAGGCTTCGGCCAGCAGCCGGCGGATGCGCGCGACGCCGACGCCTTGTCCGCCCAGGATCTGGATGGCTTCGCGCAGGCTGCCGCGCGCGGGCGTGGCGTCGGTCAGGGCGCGTTCGCGCTGGCGGCGGTTCTGGTCGCGGTCTTCGGCAATGTTGGCCAGGTGCAGGAAGTAGCTGAAGGCGCGCGCGACGGAGTTGGGGTCGCTGCCCTGCAGCCGCTTGACGCGCTGTTCGAGCAGCTTGCTGTCGGCATCGTCGCCTTCGCGGCGGAACTTGACGGCGGTGCGGCGCAGGGTCTCGATGGTGTCGAAGACGCGCTTGCCTTCGCATTCTTCGATGACCTCTCCTAACAGTCGGCCTAACAGCCGGATATCGTGACGCAAGGGTGCTGCGGAATCGGACTGCGTGCGCTTGGCATTCATCGTGCGGAGATCCGTATGGAGGCCGTTGGAAAGGGAAAGGTCTAAGGGGACGTTGCGGGCAAACCTGGAAATCGATCGGTCGATTTTACGCAGCGTTCCTTACGGGCAAGCCCATTTGCTCGGTTAAAGTTCCAGTTGTCCCTTCGTCATTCCAGAAGCCCCCTTTATGCAAAATCATCAACGTCGCGCGCTCGTGCTGTTTTCGGGCGGCCAGGACTCCACCACTTGCCTGGCCTGGGCGCTGGATCGCTATGCCCATGTGGAAACGGTGGCGTTCGATTACGGCCAGCGCCATCACATCGAACTTTCCGCGCGCCTGAACGTGCTGCGCGAGATCCGCGCCAACTTCCCCGACTGGGCGCCGCGGCTGGGCGAGGACCATCTGCTGGACCTGAAGGTGCTGGGCCAGGTGGGCGATACCGCCATGACCAGCGACCGGGCAATCGAGATGCAGGCCAACGGACTGCCGAATACGTTCGTGCCGGGGCGCAACCTGCTGTTTTTGACGCTGGCGGCGGCGCTGGGCTATCGGCGTCAACTGGATGTGCTGGTGGGCGGCATGTGCGAGACGGACTTCTCCGGCTATCCGGATTGCCGCGACGACACGATCAAGGCGCAGCAAGTGGCGCTGGGTCTGGGGCTGGGATCGCGGGTGACGATCGAGACGCCGCTGATGTGGATCGACAAGTCCGAGACCTGGGCGCTGGCGCATGCGCTGGGCGGGGATGCGCTGGTCGAGACGATCGTCGAGGAAAGCCATACGTGCTACCTGGGCGAGCGCGGAGCCCGGCATGACTGGGGGTACGGCTGCGGGGAATGCCCAGCCTGCAAGCTGAGGAAGATCGGATGGGAGAAGTGGGTGGTGGCGTCTGCTGCCGAGGGGTGAGTCGCTGTCGGTTTGCGTTTCTTGGTTGTGAGCTATCTTGCGTCTGACGATGACGCTTCGCGTGTGGCTGCGGTGACGGTTCTTCAGGTGCCTGACTGCGTTGAGATTCGCCTGTTCATTTTGCGCCGGCGTGTCATGGGTGTCTGACACCGCGCCATGTGATCGTGCGCCTCACACTGTGTCTTGCGCAGCCGACGCGGCGCCGGGCGCTGCGGCTTCTGTTCTCGCTGCCTCATTCACCCGCCCAATGAACTTCCATCGCAACGCAATGGCCGCGGCCGCGATGAAGGCGGCGAGCGTGGCGGAAATCAGCAGGGCGGCGCGTGCGCCCTGCCATTCGATGATGAACGCGTAGGCGACGGGCGCGGCGGCCGTGAGCAGGAAGCTGGGGATCAGCAGGGAGCCGACCAGCGCCCCATAGCTGCGGAAGTCGAAGAGGGCCAAAGGCAGGGTGCCGCGCGTGATGGTCATGAGGCCGTTGCAGGCGCCGTAGAGCAGGGTGTAGGCGGCGGTGGCGTACAGGTGGCCGCCGGGAATCAAGGGCAGCAGAAAGCAGAGCGGCAGCGCAATGCCCACCGCCAGGTTGAGGGTCAAGGGGTGCAGGCGGGCGCCCACGAGGACATCCCCCAGGCGGGCGGCGAATTGGCCGATGCCCCACAGGGCGGCGACGCTCACGGCGGCCGCGGCGGCCAGCCCCAGGCCGGTGAGCAGGGAGAAAAGGTGGGCGGCGTTGCCGGCGGCCAGGAAGTTCGTCAGCATGGCCATGACGGCGTACAGGATGGCGGCGAGGCGGCGTTCGCGGGCGGTGCGCGTCAGGCCGGTGGCGGTTGTGCCGGGGACGGCGGTGGGGGCGGTGTAGCGGCGGCGCGGCAGGGCCAGGTAGAGGGGAAGGGTGGCGAGAGCGAGCGCGGCATAGCACAGGGCGGCGCCGCGCCAGCCCAGCCATTCGGCAAGGAAGTGGCCGACGGGCCACATGACGGTGGACGCCAGGCCGCCGAACAGGGTGATCTGCGACATGGGCCGGCGCGCGGCGGGGCCGGCCGCGCGGGCGAGGGCCGCGAAGGCGGCGTCGTACAGGCACAGGCGCATGCCGACGCCCAGCGCCGCCCAGGCCGCGAAGTAGAGGACGTGGGTGTGCGTGATGGCAAGCAGGGCGCAGCCCAAGGCGGACAGCACGGCGCCGGCGGGCATGACGCGGTGGCCGCCCCAACGGTCCACCGCAGCGCCCGCGGCGGGCGAGACCAGCGCCATCACGACGATGGCGGCCGAGAAGCCGCCGTAGACGGTGGCGGTGTTCCAGCCCAGGTCGGCGCTCATGGCCGGACCCAGGGCACCGATCAGGTAGAAGGTGACGCCCCAGCCGACGAGCTGGGTCAGGCCCAGGCAGACGACGGCGCGCGCTCGGATCATGGCCGCTGCGGCGGCGTGGTGTCGCCTTCGCCCAGGCTGCGCTGCATGAGGACGGTGTCGCGCCACTCGCCGTGCTTGTGACCCACGGACCGCAGCGTGCCAACCGGATGAAAGCCCTGGCTGGCGTGCAGGGCGAGCGAGGCGGCGTTGCGGCTGTCGCCGACCACGGCCAGCATCTGGCGCCACCCGGCGGCCGTGCAGCGCGCGATCAGCTCGGCGAGCAGCTTGCCGCCGATGCCCAGCCCGGCGCGGCCGGCCTTGACGTAGACGGAGTCTTCGACGGTGTGCCGGTAGGCCGGCCGAGGGCGGTAAGGCGTGACGTAGGCGTAGCCCACGACTTCGCCGTTGATTTCAGCGACAAGGTAGGGCATTTCCTTTTCCAGGACGCCGGCGCGGCGCTGGCGCATCTCGGCGATGGAGGGCGGCTCGAGTTCGAACGAGGCGGTGCCGTGCTCCACGTGGTGTGCGTAGATGGTCTTGATGGCGGGCAGATCGGCTTCCGCGCTGTCGCGGATGAGGACGGTGGGCGAATGGGGCGACATGGGCGGCCGGCGGGTCAGTGCGGATTGAGCGGTGAAAGGGGGTTCAGGATCGGTCCGTCTGGATTTCTTACGGACATGCGCCAGTGTGGGCCAAGCCGTTTCATTAATAAAGCTTTGGTCTATTATGATTTTCATAAGGAAAACTTTGGATTGAGTCATGCGTGGCCTGAACCTGGACCATTTGCGCACATTCGCGCAGGTCGTCGAACTGGGCAGTTTCTCCGCCGCCGCCGAGCGGGGCGGGGTGACGCAGCCGGCGGTCAGCCTGCAGATCCGGCAGCTTGAGCGGCGCTTCGGACTGAAGCTGGTGGAGCGGGTGGGAAGGCGCGCGGGACCGACGGCGGCGGGGCTGGAATTGCTGGCCCATATCCGCGTGATCGACGGCGCGCTGGCGCAGGCCGAACAGGCCATGACCGCGCATGCGTCGCAGGTGTCCGGGCGCATCCGGCTCGGCACGGGGGCCACGGCCTGCACCTATCTGCTGCCGCCGGTGCTGGCCGACCTGCGCCAGCGGTTTCCGGCGCTGGATATCGTGGCCAGCACGGGCAATACGGCGGACATGCTGCGCGGGCTGGAGGCCAACACGCTGGACATCGTCCTGATCACGCTGCCCGCGCCGGGCCGCATGTTCCAGGCGACGACCGTGATGGAAGACGAGTTCGTGGCGATCTTCCCGGCGCGCGACGCCGCCGCCATTCCCGAGGTCGTGACGCCGCAGTCGCTGGCGCGGCTGCCGCTCGTGCTGTTCGAGCCCGGCGCGCGCACGCGGCGGCTCGTGGATGACTGGTTCGAGGCCGCGGGCGTGGCGGCCAAGCCGATCATGGAGCTGGGCAGCACGGAAGCGATGAAGGAGATCGTCGGAGCGGGGCTGGGGTGCGCGGTGCTGCCTGGACTGGCCGTATCGGGCGCGGGCCGGCGCGAGGCGCTTGCGGTTCGGCCCCTG
The DNA here is from genome assembly GCF_900108985.1 of Achromobacter sp. NFACC18-2. Taxonomy (NCBI): domain Bacteria; kingdom Pseudomonadati; phylum Pseudomonadota; class Betaproteobacteria; order Burkholderiales; family Alcaligenaceae; genus Achromobacter; species Achromobacter sp. NFACC18-2. The sequence goes on from NZ_FNYM01000013.1 coordinate 18,070, forward strand.
ACGCCGCGCCTGTCGCGCGACCTGGCCATCGTCCTGCGCCGCGACAAGCCGCTCAGCCGCGGGTTGCGGCATCTGCAGGACGCGCTGCTGGCGCTGCGACTCCGCACCCCGTGATGCGGCAGCGCGCGGCGGCCAGCGCTTGCGCGGTGCGCGGCGTGGCGTCCGCCTGACGGCCAATCGTCCTTTTCAGGGCGGCCGCGAGGCGGCCGGCCCCGGATCCAGCGTATTATTTACCGTTTTGCCGCCCAAGCTAACAGCACCAGCCCGAGACAGATCATGCCGCACTACCGTTCCCGCACTTCGACCCACGGCCGCAACATGGCCGGCGCCCGCGCCCTCTGGCGCGCCACCGGCATGAAGGATGGCGACTTCGGCAAGCCGATCATCGCCGTGGTGAACTCGTTCACGCAGTTCGTCCCGGGCCACGTGCACCTGCGCGACCTGGGCGCGTTGGTGGCCAAGGAAATCGAGGCCGCCGGCGGCGTCGCCAAGGAATTCAACACCATCGCCGTGGACGACGGCATCGCCATGGGCCACGGCGGCATGCTGTATTCGCTGCCCTCGCGCGAACTGATCGCGGACTCGGTCGAGTACATGGTCAACGCGCACTGCGCCGACGCCATGGTCTGCATCTCCAACTGCGACAAGATCACCCCGGGGATGCTGATGGCCGCCATGCGCCTGAACATCCCGGTCGTCTTCGTGTCGGGCGGTCCGATGGAAGCGGGCAAGGTCAAGTCGCCCACCGACGGCAAGGTCATTGCCAAGATCGACCTCGTCGACGCCATGATCAAGGCCGCCGACCCCAACGTGTCGGACGCCGAGGTGGCCGAAGTCGAGCGCAGCGCGTGCCCGACCTGCGGCTCCTGTTCCGGCATGTTCACCGCGAACTCGATGAACTGCCTGACCGAAGCCATCGGCCTGGCGCTGCCGGGCAACGGCACCATCGTCGCCACGCACGCGTGGCGCAAGGGCCTGTTCGAGCAGGCCGGCCGCCTGGTCGTGGACCTGTGCCGCCGCTACTACGTCGAAGAAGACGAATCCGTCCTGCCGCGCAGCATCGCCACCAAGAGCGCGTTCCAGAACGCGATGGCGCTGGACGTGGCGATGGGCGGTTCCACCAACACCGTGCTGCATTTGTTGGCCGCCGCGCAGGAAGCCGGCGTGGACTTCACCATGGCCGACATCGACCGCATCTCGCGCAAGGTGCCGTGCCTGTGCAAGGCGGCGCCCGCCACCGACAAGTACCACATCGAAGACGTGCACCGCGCCGGCGGCATCCTGGGCATCCTGGGTGAACTGGCGCGCGCCGATCTGCTGGACCTGTCCTGCGGCAACGTGCACAGCGGCACGCTGGGCAACGCGATCCAGCAATGGGACGTGGCCGGCGGCGCCGGCGAAGCCGCGCAGAAGTTCTACCGCGCGGCCCCCGGCGGCATCCCGACCACGGTGGCGTTCAGCCAGGACGCCACGTTCCTGACGCTGGACACCGACCGCAAGACGGGTTGCATCCGCAGCAAGGAAAACGCCTATTCCAAGGACGGGGGCCTGGCCGTGCTGTACGGCAACCTGGCGGAAAAGGGTTGCATCGTGAAGACGGCCGGCGTGGACGAGTCGCAGTGGGTCTTCACGGGCCGCGCGCGCGTCTTCGAAAGCCAGGACGACGCCGTCGAAGGCATTCTGGGCGACAAGGTCGTCGCGGGCGACGTGGTGGTGATCCGCTATGAAGGCCCCAAGGGCGGCCCCGGCATGCAGGAAATGCTGTATCCCACGTCCTACCTGAAGTCCAAGGGCCTGGGCAAGACCTGCGCGCTCTTCACCGACGGCCGCTTCTCGGGCGGCTCGTCGGGCCTGGTGATCGGCCACGCCTCGCCGGAAGCGGCCGAAGGCGGCACGATCGGCCTGGTCGAAGAAGGCGACACGATCGAGATCGACATCCCCAACCGCAAGATCCACCTTGCCGTGTCTGATGACGAACTGGCCCGTCGCCGCGCCGCGATGGACGCGCGCGCCGACGGCTGGGAGCCGGTGGGCCGCGAACGCGTGGTGTCGCAGGCGCTGCAGGCCTATGCCGCGCTGGCCACGTCGGCGGATCGCGGCGCGGTGCGCGATCTGTCGCAGCTCAAGCTGAAGGGCAAGCGCTGATCGTTTGATGGCGGGTTGATGTGAAAGGCGGCGCACTTCGTGCGCCGCTTTTTTCTTTGGAAGGCATATTCCGCTTACAGGTTCCGGGCTGTAATGTAAAAATACAGCATATAGATTGTATTTATGAAATACAGCCTACGTTGCGTATCTCGGTTTTACAACCTAGAATCTGTAAATCCCCATCATCAAGGGTTGGCATGTCCGACTTCACCGTCCGCACGGCGGACCAGCTCCCCGCCTTGCTCCGAGCCTTCCGCAAACAGGCTGGCCTGACCCAGGCTGCGGCTGCCCTGCGTCTGGGCGTCACGCAGCAAACGCTTTCGGCGTTTGAGCGCAATGCCAGCAAGCTTGGCGCTGACAGGTTGCTGGAGATTCTCGGCATCCTGGGCGTGGAAGTCGTGTTGCGCCAACGTGCAAAGTCCTCCGCGTCCAAAGCATCGGCCACACCGGATTGGTAGCCATGGGCCGACGTTCGCTCCACCGCGCGCTGGATCTCTGGATGAACGGGGACTTCGTCGGCGTCTGGAGCGTCCAGCCCCAGATTGGCGAGAGCCTCCAATACGACCCGACATGGGTCGCCTCCGACCGGGGGCGGCCGCTCTCGCTGTCGCTCCCCTTCACGCCGGGCAACCCGCCGCATCGGGGGCAAGCCGTGCGCAGCTATTTCGAGAATCTGCTGCCCGACAGCCAGAACATCCGCGAACGTGTCGCGCGGCGGTTCCAGGTGGGTTCCACCGATGCGTTCTCGTTGTTGGCCGAAGTTGGCCGGGATTGTGTGGGCGCTGTTCAGGTCATGCCCGGCGGCGTCGCGCCTGGGCCCGTGACGCAGGTCGACGCCATTGCGCTCAGCGATGCGCAAGTGGCTCAGGCGCTGCGCGGCACCCTGACGCCCGGACCCTTGGCCGGCCGCAATGCGGACGACGATGACGGGTTCCGCATCTCGATCGCCGGGGCGCAGGAAAAGACGGCCATGCTGTGGCTCGACGGCCGCTGGTGCAGGCCTCACGGCGCCACGCCGACGACGCATATCTTCAAGATGCCGCTCGGCCTCGTCGGCAACTTGAAGTTCGACATGAGCCACTCGGTGGAGAACGAGTGGCTGTGTTCCGAGATCCTCCATGCTTATGGGCTGCCGGTGGCCCGCACCCAGCCTTTGATGTTCGAGGACATGAAGGTGCTGGCGGTTGAGCGGTTCGACCGGACGTGGTGGCGTGACGATGATGGCAAGCGCTGGCTGATCCGGTTGCCGCAGGAAGACATGTGCCAGGCCACGGGAACGCCGCCGCATCTGAAGTACGAATCCGACGGCGGGCCCGGCGTGCGCAGCATCATGAAACTGCTGGGCACCTCGCGCCAGCCCGATCGCGATCGGCGCATGTTTTTCCAGTCGCAGGTCCTGTTCTGGATGCTGCGCGCCACGGATGGCCACGCAAAAAACTTCAGCATTTTCCTGCGTCCCGGCGGCGCGTACGAGCTCACGCCGCTGTATGACGTACTGTCCGCCTATCCCGTCATCGGTACCGGCGCCAACCAGCTGTCGCCGTTCAAGGCACGCATGGCCATGGCCGTGCGAACCAAGAACGCCCACTGGGTCATGCGCGATATTCTCAGGCAGCACTGGCTGGCCGTGGGGGCCGAACACGGCGTCGTGACGCCCGACGGCCGCGGGGCGGAGGCGGTGGTCGACGATCTGGTGTCGCGCACGCCCGACGTCGTGCGCCGTGTCCGCGCGATATTGCCCCCGGAATTTCCCCAGCATGTGGCCGACAGTATCCTGGGCGGCTTGCAGACGGCGGCCGACAGCCTGGCGAATTAGCCGCAAGGAGCCCGAAACCATGTCCCTGAACTCCGAAGCCCTGCGCCTTTTCCTCGGCGTAGTCGACGCCGGTTCGCTGAGCGCCGCCGCCGAGATGCTGGGCCAGACCGCCTCCGGCGTCAGCCGTGGCCTGCATCGGCTGGAGGAAGACTTGGGCGTCACGCTGCTGAATCGGACCACGCGCCGCATGGAGCTGACCGAAGAGGGCCGGCATTTTCTGCCGAAGGCGCGCCAGATCGTGGCGGCGCTTGAAGAGGCCGAGGAGTGCATGCGCATGGTGCATCAACGCCCCGCCGGGAGGCTGCGCGTGGATGCGTCGGTGCCGGTGATGCTGCACTGCGTGGTGCCGCACGTTGCCGAGTTCCGGCAAGCCTATCCCGAGATCTCGCTGGAACTGACCAGCAACGACCGCATCGTGGATCTGATGGAGCATCGCACCGATGTCGCGTTGCGCATGGGGCCGTTGACGGATTCCACCCTGCATGCGCGTGTGTTTCGCCCATCTCCGCGCTGGCTGATGGCCAGTCCGGACTACCTGGCCCGGCGCGGCGTGCCCAGGACGGTGGAGGATCTGGCGAATCATGAGCTGCTGGGCTTCACCCAGCCGGAAAGCCTGAATGCGTGGCCGCTGCGCCATGCCGGCGGCACCAGCTACCAGGCGACGCCGACGCTCGCCACGTCCAGCGGCGAGACGCAGCGGCAGCTTGCGTTGCGCGGCGTGGGCATCGCCTGCCTGTCGGATTTCGTGGTGCGGGAGGACATCCAGGCTGGCCGCCTGGTGAAGGTGATGGAAAGCGAATACACCGATCAGCTGCAGCCCATGCACGCCGTCTATCACCGCAACACGCAGCTTTCGCGGCGCATTGCGTGCTTCCTGGATTTCTACGTGGAAAGGATTTGAGGCTTGCGCGAGGCGCGGCGGGGCAGCCGCCGCGCCGTCCCGCCACATCTTGGGCGCATCAATCCAGGCACATCCCAGGCGCATCACTCGTCGCGCGTGCAGCCTGCAAGATCCACGGGGAGTTCGCGGTGGTTGGGCAGGTAGCGCGTCGTCCAGTGATGGTGGGTCACGACGAACGGCCCGAAGTACGTCACGTTCCAGACCGGACACGTCCAGGATTGATGGGACGCGTGCTGCCAAGGGGTGTCTTCGGCTACCGGCATTCCGTGTGTGTCGACCGGAACCCTGCGCGTCTCCTGGGCGATGTAGTGTCCCCACACGAGCGCGCCCGCATGGTCCAGGTGCTGGCGGCGCGTGGCCCAACGCTTGATGGGCAGGTACTCGACGCTTTCGAGCACCCAGTAGTCGTAGACCTGGTCAGCGTCCGGCGTGGCGAATCGCTGCTGGAAGTACAGGGGCCAGCACAGCAGGGGCAACAGAAAGCCGACCCAGGCGGCTAGCCAGGGTCGGCGTCCCAGTCTGGAAAATGCCGCGTAACAGGCGGCGGGCGCGAACAGCAGCATGCCTGCCCACATGCCGACGTGCGCCCCGTGGAGGAAGTCTGCATACGGGTCGGCGGCCAGCGCCATTGCGCTGGCCGCCGTGATTGCCAGGCCCAGGTAGGCGGCCAGTCGGCCTGCCCATGCGCCCGGTCGGGAGGCGGGTCTTGCGGTGGCTTGATTCATTCAGGATCTCGGGGATCCTGAGAGAGGGACGTTCGCGTGCGCAGGATCGGAAACGCAGGAAAACCAGGTAATGGTGTCCCAGCGGTGGGTCCGATGGCATCGAAAAGTTTCGAATTCCGCCCTACGCGTGCAGCGCCCGCCCAAATGCCGACAGCACCGATTCGTGCAACGTTTCCGACAGCGTCGGATGCGCGAACACAGTGTGCATCAGGTCCTCCTCGGTGGCCTCCAGCGACGCCGCGACCCCGTAGCCCGTGATGAGTTCGGACGCTTCGGGATGGATGATGTGCGCGCCCAGCAGTTCGCCCGATGTCGCGTCGAACACCGTCTTGACCAGCCCCTGATCCTCGCCCATCGCGATGGCCTTGCCGTTGCCGGCGAAGGTGAACCTGCCCACGCGGATCTCGCCGCCCGTCTGCTTTGCGTGTTCGCGGGCGCGGCTTTCGGTCATGCCGATGCTGGCCACCTGCGGATAGGAATACGTGCAGGCCGGGATGCGCAGCGGGTCGATGGGATGCGCGGGCAGGCCGGCGATGGCGTCCACGCACACCACGGCCTCGTGGCTGGCCTTGTGGGCAAGCCAGGGCGCGCCGGCCACGTCGCCGATCGCATAGACGCCCGCCTCGCCCGTGCGGCACAGCCCATCGGTGACGATGTGCGTTTTCTCGACCTTGACGCGGGTCTGCTCCAGCCCCAGGTTCTCGACGTTGCCGACGATGCCGGCGGCGACGATGACGCGGTCGAACTCCAGGTCCGACGGTTTGCCGTCATGCTGCAGCGTCACCTTGACGCCCGTGGCGGTGTGCGACGACGCCGTGACCGCGCAGCGGGTCAGCACGCGGATGCCCTGTTTCTCGAAGGCCTTGCGCGCGAGCTGCGAGATTTCCGCGTCTTCCTGCGGCAGGATGTCGGCCGTCATGTCGATCAGCGTGACGTCGGCGCCGACCGCGCGGTAGAAGCTGGCGAACTCCGCGCCGATGGCGCCCGCGCCCACCACCAGCAGCGACGCCGGGATCTCGGCGGGCGCCAGCGCCTGCCGGTAGGCCCAGATGCGCTCGCCCACGGGCAGCGCCGGCAGCTCGCGGGCGCGCGCCCCGGTGGCCAGGATGATGTGGCGGGCCGACAGCGTGGCGCCGTTATCCAGCGCCAGTTTGCCGGACCCGGCAAGCCTGGCGCTGGCGGCGAACACGGTCACCCCGTTCTTCTTCATCAGGTGCGCCACGCCCTGGCCCAGGCGGCCGGCGACCTTGCGGGACCGGGCGACCATGGCGGCCAGATCGGGACGTGCCTCGCCCGCGCCCGCCACGCCATAGTGCGCGGCCTCGCGGCAGGCGCGCAGCACCGTGGCGCTGTGCAGCAGGGCCTTGGTGGGAATGCAGCCCCAGTTCAGGCAGATGCCGCCCAGTTCGGCGCGTTCCACCAGCGCCACCGACATGCCGAGCTGCGCGGCGCGGATGGCGGCGACGTAGCCGCCGGGGCCGCCGCCCACCACGGCCAGATCAAAATTCGTCTTCGTCATGGCCTGGCTCACAATAGGATGCGCACGGGGTTTTCGATCAGCGCGCGGAAGGCGGCCAGCCAGCGCGCGCCGACGGCGCCGTCCACCACGCGATGGTCGGCCGATAGCGTCACGGTCATCACGGTGGCGGCGGCGAGCTGCCCGTCCTCGTCCACGACCGGCCGGCGCTCGGCCGCACCGACGGCCAGGATCGCGGCCTGCGGCGGGTTGATGATGGCGGCGAACTGGCTGATGCCGTACATGCCCAGGTTGCTGACCGTCAGCGAGCCGCCGGTGAATTCCTCGGGTTTGAGGCGATTGACCTTGGCGCGCCCGGCCAGCTCGGCGATTTCGCCCGAGATGGCGGATAGCGGCTTGACGTCCGCGTCGCGCACGATGGGCGTGACCAGGCCGCCGTCGGTCGCCACCGCCACCGAGATGTCGGCGCCAGCGTGGAACTCGATGTCGTCGTCGTGCCAGGAGGCGTTCACTTCCGGCACCTCGCGCAAGGCCAGCGCGGCGGCGCGCACGATGAAGTCGTTGACCGACAGCTTGATGGCGCCGCCGTGATTGGCTTGCGCGCGCAGGGCTAGGAGCGCGTCCATGCGGCAATCGACCGTCAGGTAGAAGTGCGGCACGTGCTGCTTGCTTTCGGTGAGGCGGCGGGCGATGGCGCGGCGCATGCCGGTATGGGGCACGCGGCGCGCGGCGGGGCGGGCGGCGGTCGACGAGGCCGGCAGGGCCGCGGCGGGTGCGCGGTCGCGCGCGGCTTCCACGTCGCGGCGCACGATGCGGCCGTGCGGGCCGGTGCCGGTGACGCCCAGCAGGTCCACGTGCCATTGGGCGGCAAGGCGGCGGGCCAGGGGGCTGGCAAAGAGGCGGCCGCCGGGGATCGGCGCGCTGGCGGCCTTGGCCGGCGCCGCCGCAGACGATGGGGCTCCCGCCGGTTGCTGCGCCACGGCCGGCGCGGGGGCGCGGTCAGGCGATCTCCCGCCGGCCGGTGCCGCGACAGCCGGCGCTGCGGAAGCCGGTGCCCCGGCAGCCGAAGCCGCGACAGCCGCGCCGCCTTGCTCGGCCAGCGCGCGGTCAATGGCCGCCGCGTCCTCGCCGTCCGCGACCAGCACGCCGATCACGGTATTGATGGGCACCGTCGCCGGTCCGGCCTGGACCACGATGCGGCCCAGCACGCCCGCCTGCTCGGCGTTGATCTCGACGATGGCTTTTTCGGTTTCGATTTCCGCCAGCGCATCGCCCACGGCGACGCGGTCGCCTTCCTGCTTGAGCCACTGGTGCAGGACGCCGCCCGAGGCGTCGGCGGCAACGGAGGGGAGCTTGATGAGATATGCCACGATGTTCTTCCTATTCAGCGGCGCCGGCCAGGTCGGGCCGGTAGGCGGCGGGGTCGTCGTATTCGACCAGTTCGAGCACATTGCCTTCGGGGTCGCGGAAGAAGGCGAGCCAGGTTCCCGGCCGCACTTCCATCGGCGCGGGGGCGCTGTCGAAGACGACGCCCTTCGCTTGCAGGGCGCGCACCACGCCGGGCAGGTCGCGCACGATGAAGGTCAGGTAGGCGGCGCCCTGGCGGTCCAGGATGGCCGCGCCGCGCACGGCGGGCTCCGGAGGGACGGCCGGTTGCAGCAGCTTGATGCGCTCGCCATACGGCGTCTGCAGGCGCGCCACGTCGTAGCCATGCTGCGTGAGGCCCGTGGCGCGGGCCTTGTCGGCCGGCACGGTCACGCGGTTCACGAGCGCGAGGCCCATGACGCCGGTGTAGAACGCAAGCTGCGCGTCCAGGTCCGCGCAGCAGATGCCGACCTCCATCGGCACGGTCATCGAGAGGGCGCTCATGCCTGTTCTCCCAGGTCCGCCAGCACGTCGGCCAGGCCCGCGACCACTTCATCGGTGTCGGCGAATGCCGCGCGTTCCAGCACCTTGGAAATGCTGGGCGAGGCTTCGCCGCCCGTGACGCGCTTGACCGGCTGGTCCAGCCAGTCGAAGTAGCGGCGCTGGATCTCGTCGGCCAGCATGGCGCCGTAGGAGGTGCCGCGCGCGCCTTGCTCCACGATCAGCACGTTGTTGGTCTTCTGGATGCTGGCGCCGATGGTGTCCCAGTCCAGGCTGGCGCGGTCCAACGTGCGCAGGTCGATGACCTCCGCGTCCACGCCGGCCTGCTCCGCGGCCGCGAGCGCGCGGCTGACCATGGACAGGTAGGTCAGGATGGTGACCTTGCCGCCTTCGCGGCGCACGCGGGCCTTCCCGAACGGAATGGCGTAGTCCAGGTCGCCGTCGGGCACCTCGCCCGACGAGGCGTACAGGTCCACGTGCTCGATGACCAGCACCGGGTCCTTGGAGGCCAGCGCCGTGTTCATCAGGCCGACGTACTCGTAGGGCGTGGAGGGCGCGACGCTGCGCCAGCCGGGCGCGGTGGCGAAGATGCCGGCCGGGTCCATCGAATGCTGCGAGCCATAGCCCGTGCCCATCGCGACCTTGGTGCGCAGCACGAAGGGCACGTCGATGTCGCCGCCGAACATGTGGCGCGCCTTGCCGATCTGGTTGAAGATCTGGTCCGCCGCGACCCACATGAAGTCCGGGTACATGAATTCCACGACGGGCCGGTAGCGGCCGTCCATCGCCAGCCCGCCGCCCAGCCCGGCGAAGGCGTTCTCGGAAATCGGCGTGCCCAGCACGCGGTCGGGATACTTGTCTTTCAGGCCGCGCGTGGCGCCGTTGGTGCCGCCCTTCAGGCGGTGCACGTCCTCGCCCAGCACGACGACGCCCGGGTCCGTTTCCATGCGGCGGTCCAGCACGTCGGCGACCGCATCGACGAACTTGCGTTCGACCATTGCGCCGGTGTGGTCCGCGGCCTCCTGGTAGCGCAGGCCGTCCAGTTCCGCGCCGTCGCTGCGCAGGCCCACGTCGCGAAAGTCCGGGCTGGGCCACAGGTCGGCGCGCACGCGGCGCTTGCCGCCGTCCGCCGCTTCCGTCAGGCGGCCGGACACGTCTTTCATCACGTCCTTGCAACGCTGGCGCAGCGCGTCCACGTCGGCCTGCGTCACCAGTTTGCGGGCGATCATTTCCGAGGCGATGCGGTCCAGCGGGTCGCGCAGGCGCCACGCTGCCTCCTCGTCCTTGGTGCGATAGCCGAAGGCGCTGCCGGGGAAGGGGCCGTTCTGGTGAAAGAACCGGTAGACGTCCACTTCGACGATGGTCGGGCCCTTACCGGCGCGCATGTGCGCCACGGCTTCGGACATGGCCAGGTGCACGGCCAGCGGGTCCATGCCGTCGACCTTCCAGGACGGGATATTGAAGGCCAGGCCGCGCGCCGACAGGCGCGGTTCGGCGGTGGATTCCTCCACGGTGGTCGACACGGCGTAGCGGTTGTTCTCGATGAAAAAGCACAGCGGCGTCTTCCACGCGGCGGTGAGGTTCATGGTTTCGAGCACGGAGCCGATGTTCACCGCGCCGTCGCCGAAGTAGGTCACGGCCACGCGGTCGGTGCCGGCGTGCTTGTGCGCCCAGGCCGCGCCGGCGGCCAGCGGCACGCCGCCGCCGACGATGGCGTTGGTGCCCAGCGCGCCCGCTTCCAGCCAGCGCAGGTGCATGCTGCCGCCGCGGCCGCGGCAGTAGCCGTCCGCCAGGCCCATGATCTCGGCCAGGGTCTTGTGCAGGACCTCGTCGATGGCGGGCGTGAGCGGGTTGCGCGGGTCCAGGCCCTGCGGCGCGACATGCTGCAGCGCCTTGGCCAAAAACTGATGATGGCCGCGGTGCGAGCCGTTGATCTGGTCGCCGGCGCCCAGGGCCAGCACCGAACCGACGGCGCCGCCTTCCTGGCCCACCGACGAGTGCGCGGGGCCGTGCACCAGGCCTTCGGCGGCCAGTTCCAGCACGGCTTCTTCAAAAGCGCGGATCCAGTGCAGCTGCGTCAGCATCGTGCCGAGCAGCGCGGGGTCCGCCTGCTGCCAGTCCGAGGCCTCGGCCGTCAGTTGCCGCCAGGGCGCCTGGGGCTCGAGCGGTTGGTAGGTGGCCATGAGTGAATCTCCAGAGTGTTTTTGTGCGTCGGTGCGGTTAGCGTCAGAGGTAGCTGTAGCGGCTCCAGCCGCCGTCGGCCACCAGGGTGTGTCCGGTGATGTAGGCGGCCTGGCGCGAGGCCAGGAAAACCGCCAGGTCGGCCATTTCGGCCGGCTGCGCCAGACGGCGCAGGGGGGTGCGTTGCTTCAGGCGTTCGGGGTCCAGCCGGCCGCGCGCGGCCAGGTCGCGCACCAGGTCGGTTTCGACGTACCCGGGCGCCAGCGCGTTGACGCGCACGCCCATCGGGCCCCATTCCACGGCCAGTGTTTCGGTCAGCAGCACCACCGCGCCCTTGGTGGCGCAGTAGGCGGCGCGGTCGGGGGCCGCCACCACGCCGTACATGGAGGCCAGGTTGATGATGCAGCCCGCGCCCGCGGGCACCATGCGCCGGCCCGCGGCCTGCGCGCACAGGAAGACGCCGGTCAGGTTGATGTCCACGGCGCGGCGCCATTCGTCCACGGTGACGTCCAGCGTGGGCTTGTTGGCCGAGATGCCGGCGTTGTTGACCAGCACGTCGATGCCGCCCCAGGCCTGTTCGACCTGGGCGAAGGCGCGCTCGACGGCGTCGGCATCGGTGACGGACGCCTGCACGGCCATGGCCTGCGCGCCGGTGCCCGCGCCGTTGCCCGCGCTGCCCGCTGCAAGAAGACGCGCGACAGCCGCGTCCAGCGCGTCCGCGTCCGTGTCCAGCAGCGCGACGCGCGCGCCCTGGCGGGCAAACGCCTGCGCGGTGCTGTAGCCGATGCCTTTCGCGCCGCCGGTGATGACGACCGCCCGGCCGCGCAGCTCGGCATGGATGACTTCAGTGGTGTTGTCCACGATGTGTGCCTGTAGGGGATGAATACGGGGATGAGTACGTGACGCGGCTCACACCGCCAGCCATTCCTGGACGACGTCCTGGCGCTCATGCAGTTGCGCGGGCGGTCCTTCGAACACGATGCGGCCGTGGCCCATCACGCTGACGCGCGTGGACACCTTCAGCGCGATGGTGAGCTTCTGTTCCACCAGCACCACCGACACGCCCTGCTTGTGGATATCCCGGATGACATCGGCGATCACCTCGACGATCTTGGGCGCCAGCCCTTCGGTGGGTTCGTCGATCAGGATGACCTTGGGGTTGCCCAGCAGCGACCGGCACATGGTCAGCATCTGCTGCTCGCCGCCCGACAGGTTGCCGGCGCGGGTGTCGCGGCGTTCCTTCAGGCGCGGGAAGTAGTCGAACATCTGCGCCACCGTCCAGTACGGGGCGTCGTCGCGCCGGGGCTGTTCGCCCATGCGCAGGTTCTCGTCCACCGTCAGGTTGGCGAAGACCTCGCGTTCCTCGGGCACGAAGGCCAGTCCGGCGCGCGCGATCTCGAAGGGGCGCTTGTTGGTGATGTCGCGGCCTTCGATGGCGATGCGGCCGCCGGTCACGTCCACCAGGCCCATGACGCTCTTCATGGTGGTGGAGCGGCCCGCGCCGTTGCGGCCCAGCAGGCTGACGACTTCGCCGCGTCCGATCGACAGGTCGATGCCGTGCAGGATGTGGCTCTTGCCGTAATGGGCATGCACGCCTTGCAGCGACAAGAGGGGGGATTGCGTCGTCATACCGTTTCCTCTCCCAGGTAGGCTTCGCGCACGCGGGCGTCGCCGCGAATGGCGTCGGGCGTGCCGGTCGCCAGGATTTCGCCGTAGACCAGCACGCTGATGCGGTCCGCCAGCGAGAACACCACCTGCATGTCGTGCTCGACGATCAGCAGCGTGCAGTCGCGCGTCACGTCCTTGATGAGCTCGACCGTGTAGTCGACCTCGTGCTGCGACATGCCGGCCATGGGCTCGTCCAGCAGGATGACCTTGGGACGCGAGGCCAGCGTCATGCCGATTTCCAGCGAGCGCTGCTCGGAGTAGTTCAGGTCTCCGGCGGCAGTGTGTTGCCTGGCCGTCAGCCGCACCTTTTCCAGCAGGCGGTCCACGTCCTCGTTCACGGCGCGGTTGCGCGCGATGGGCCGCCAGAAGTTGTAGACCAGGCCATGCATGCGCTGCACCGCCAGCCGCAGGTTCTCGCGCACGGACAGGCGCGGGAACACGTTGGTGATCTGGAACGAGCGCGCCAGCCCCAGCCGGTTGATGGCTTCGGGGGCCAGGCCGCCGATGGAACGAGAGCGCAGATTGATGTCGCCCGACGTCGGCGCGAACGAGCCGGACATCAGGTGGAACAGCGTGGATTTGCCCGCGCCGTTGGGGCCGATGACGGCATGGCGTTCGCCGGCTTCGATGGCCAGGTTCACGCCGCGGATGATCTGCGCGTCGCCAAAGGACTTGCGCACGTCGGTCAGGGTCAGGATCTCGTGGCTCATTGGGCGGGCTCCAGCAGGGGGGCGGCTTCGCCGGCGTCGCGCCACAGGGCCAGCGCCCAGCGGCAGGCCGCAAGGCCGGCGGCGAACAGGGCCAGCGGCACCAGCCAGGTCGATACGGCAAGCGGCGCCCAGTCGTGGCCGAACAGCGGGATGGCGGGCCAGCCGGCCTCGGGGTTCATGGCGAGCAGGGCGCGGTAATCGCGCGCGAACATGCGTTGCAGCAGCTCCACGGTGAAGACCGTGGCGCCGGTCAGCAGCAGGCCGCCGGCCACCGACACCGCGGCGCGCGGCAGCCAGTTGGCCAGCCCGCGCTCGCGCAGCGACTTGGCGGCGCGCTGCACCAGCCCGACCAGGCCGTCCGGCACGAACAGCATCACCAGCACGAACAGGATGCCCTGGTACAGCAGCCAGGACCGCGTGATGTCGGCCAGCGTCTGCGACAGGAAGGTGAGGATCGAGGCGCCCAGCACGGGTCCGAGGAACGCGTTGACGCCGCCGATGTAGGCGAACAGCACCGCATCCGTGGACAGCTTGACCTCGAACAGCACGTAGTTGCCCGCTTCGATGTTCAGCGCCTGCAGGCCGCCCGCGATCCCGGCGAACATGGCCGACAGCGCGAACACCATGGTCTTGAGCGCATGCGGCCGGTAGCCCAGGTAACGCAGGCGGCTGGCGTTTTCGCGCAGCCCCAGCGTCAGCCGGCCCAGCGGCGTGCGCGTCAGCCCATACAGCGCTGCCAGCGACACCAGCACCCAGACCAGCACCAGGTAATACACCTCGATGTCGGACCCGAACGTGAAGCCCCAGGCCGGCATGCGCATGGCGGATACGCCGGCTTCGCCGCCGAACACGCTTTTCAGGTGCGGCGCAAGCGCGTGCAGCAGCTCGGCCAGCGCCAGCGTGATCATCGAAAAGTACACGCCCGACCGCATGGTGGCGAACCAGCCCGCGACCACGCCGAACAGCAGCCCGGCCACGCCGCCGACGAGCGGCATCAATGGCGTGGGCAGCAGGCCCGCGCCACCCAGCGCATTCATCGCATGGATGGTGGCGAAGGTGCCGACGCCAAAATACGCGGCATGGCCGAAGGACAGCATGCCGCCCTGGCCGGCCAGCAGGTTGAAGGCGCAGGCGAACAGCGCGGCGATCAGCATCTGCACGGCCGCCACAAGCTGGCCGGCAGGCAGCAGCCACGGCAGCGCACACAGCGCGGCCACGCACAGAATCAACAGCAGCGCGCCCGTGGCGCGGCGCGTGGAAGTCGCGGTATGGCTCATGCCTGCTCTCCCTTCAGGCCCGACGGCTTGACCAGCAGCACCACCAGCATCAAGAGGAACGGCAGCGTCGCGGCCAGGCTGGATACCTTCACGGTCATCAGGCCGCCCACGCTTTCGGCCCATTCCCCGGCGCCGAACAGGCCGAACAGGGTGGCCAGGCTGGCGTCGATGCCGACCGAGAACGAGCTGATCAGGCCGATCAGGAGCGATGCGATCATCGCGCCTTCCAGCGAACCCAGGCCGCCGACCACGACCACCACGAACACCAGCACGCCCAGCTCCAATGCCATGTTCGGGTTGGTGGTGTAGAACGCACCCGCCACCGCGCCGGCCAATCCGGCCATCGCGGCGCCCACGCCGAACACGCTCATGAAGACGAGCGGCACGTTATGGCCCAGCGCCTCGGCCATGCGCGGCCGGTAGATGGCCGATCGCACCACGATGCCCACGCGGGTGCGCGACAGCAGCAGGTAGATCACGGCGAACATCGCCAGCGACACGCCGCCCATCAAGAGGCGATAGAACGGATAGTCCGCATCGAACACGCGGAACGCCGCGAAGTTCAGGAACTGCGGCACCCGGTAGTCGACGGGAAAGTCGCCGTAGAACAGCTTGATGAGTTCGGCGACGATGAACGCCAGGCCGAAGGTCACCAGCAGTTCCTGCGCGTGGCCGAACTTGTGCACGCGGCGCAGGAAGAAGCGTTCGACGCCCATGCCCAGCACCCCGGCGATGACCGTGGCCAGCACCAGCGCCGTCCAGAAGCCCGTGACGGGTGTGAGGGTGTAGGCGGCATACGCGCCGATCATGTAGAACGAGGCGTGCGCGAAGTTCAGCACACCCATCATCCCGAAAATCAGTGTCAGGCCTGCCGACACCATGAATAGCAGCAGGCCGTAGATCACGCCGTTCAACAGCGAGACGGTAAAGTATTCCATGTCCGCTCCAGGATTCTTGCGCGGGACGCCGGGCGTCCCGCGATCTATTGCGCACGTTGTTTTTGCCCGGCCCGCGCCGGGAGTGCGCTTGTCATGTGCCGGCGGCGGTCCGCGCGCGGGTCAGCGCAGGGATCGCCGCGCGAGCATCACTTCGGGCGTTGCATCTTGCAGGTGGCCTGCACCGGCGAGGACACGTCCGCCGCGGCCAGCACCTTGACGGGCGCAAAGCCCATGTCGGTGCCGTCGGCCTTGTACTTGGCATCTTTGCTGACCTTGGACACCACCATCGGCAACTGCACCTGGTGGTCTTCGGCGCGCATGGTGTAGTCGCCCAGCGCCGACTTGTAGGTGACCTTCTCCAGCGCGGCGGCCAGTGCCGGCACCGGCAGCTTGCCGTCCTGCGGCTTGACCTGCTTCAACGCTTCGCCCAGGAAGCGCACGCCGATCACGGTCTGCGGTTCGGTGTAGCTGGGGTAGTGGCCGGTCTTGGACTTGTAGTCCTCGGCGAACGCCGCACCTTCCTCGCCGGCCGCCTCGATGTTGTACGGGTGCGCGATGTAGTGGCCCAGCGCGACCTCGCCGGCGTTGGCCAGGTTGCCCACCTGGTCCAGGAATACCGTGGCAAAGCGCACCTTCAGGCCGCCCGCCTGCGTGGCCTTCATGAGCAGCAGCAGGTCGTTGGACCAGTTGCCGGTGATCACCGTGTCGGGCGTGGCCGAGCGGATGCGCGCGACGTAGGGCGCGAAGTCCTGGATCTTGTTGACCTCGTGCAGCGTCTTGCCCACGACCTCATAGCCGTACTGCTTGGCAAAGCGCTCGGTCGCGCCTTCCATGTCCTGGCCCCAGGAGTAGTTCTGGTTGATGGCGTACACGCGCTTGCCCAGCGTGCCGTCGGCCGACATGACCGAGGCCAGCGACTTGACGCGCAGGTCGGCGTTCGTGGTGAAACGGAAATGGTAGAAGTGGCACTTCTGGCCGGTCAGCTCCAGCGCCTCGCCGCCCACGTTCAGGAACACGATCTCCTTGCCCGGGTTGCGCAGGTTGTGCTTGCGCACGTCTTCGGTGAGCTGGCCGGAAATCGCCGACGACGAGCCCTGCACCAGCACCTGCACGCCCTCGGCGGCCGCGGCGCGGAAGCGGTCCGAGGCGCCCACGGGGCCGCCCTGGTTGTCGAATTCCACCAGCTCCAGCGGCTGGCCATTCCAGCCGCCGGCCGCGTTGATGCGGTCCAGCTCGTATTTGACGGCGGCGCGGAACATCAGGCCGGTCGAGGCCTGCGGGCCCGACAGCGTTTCGATCAGGCCGATCTTGACGGGCGCGGCGTGGGCCGTTGCGGTAAGTCCTGCCAGGCACAGCAGGCCGGTGGTGAAAGCCAATTTCATGCGTGTCTCCTCCGTGGGACGGGAGTGTGTGATTGCGTTGATCAGGCAGGCGCGCAGGCCGCCACGCCCGCATGCCGCAGGGGCGTGGGGGTGTAGTTGCGCGTGGATGAGGGAACGGCGGGGACCGCGGGCGGCCGATGCGCCGGGCCGGCGTGCCGGCCGGACAGGGCATGGGGCCGCCGGAGCGTCTGGAGAGGCGCCGTCGGGCGTGCCGATGGCGCGGATGCGGTCGTGCTGCCGGTGAAGTTCACCTGGTTGTCCCCTGCCTGTTTATGCGGCGTGACGCCGTGTTTTTCTGACGGACTTGCCGGGAAGCGCGGGTTGATTTACGCTTTCCGAACAAGTTGTCAGGCAACTTTATAAAGTTGTCCGATAAATCATAGGTCAAGCGTTTTTCTCGTGTCAAGCAACGGATTCAGGCGTTCAATCTGATAACCGGGGCGGTGCGCGAAAAGCCCGCGGACCGCGTTTAGCGCAGACTCAAAACAGCTTCAGGAGACAGGATGATTTCGTTCGAAGGGCAGGTTGCCGCCATCACCGGCGCGGGCAATGGCATCGGGCTGGCCACGGCGCGCCTCATGGCCGCGCATGGCGCGCGGCTGGTGTTGACCGACATCGACAATGCGCGGCTGCAGGACGTTGCGGCGGAACTCGATCCCAGCGGGCAGCGCGTCTACACGCACGCGCTGGACGTGTCGGTCTCGCATGATTGCGAACGGGTCTTCGAGGCGGCGGCCCGGCATTTCGGCGGGCTGGACCACCTGGTCCACTGCGCGGGCATCTATCCCGAACAGCTCGTGAAGGACACCAGCGACGAGGCCTGGCGCACGCTGATGCGCATCAACCTGGACGGCACGTTCTACGCGTGCCGCGCGGCGCAGCGCCACCTGCGCCACGACGGCTCGATCGTCCTGCTGACGTCGCTGGCCGCGCAGCGCGGCAGCTATGCGCACGCCGCCTACGCTGCCTCCAAGGGCGCGGTGCAGAGCTTTACCCGCAGCCTGGCGCTGGAACTGGCGCCGCAGATCCGCGTGAACGCGGTCGCGCCCGGCATCATCGCCACGTCCATGACGCACGACCTGATCGGGCAAAAGGGCGCCCAATTGCTGGAAAGCACGCCGCTGCGCCGCTTTGGCACCGCCGAGGAAATCGCCGGGACGATCGCCTTCCTGTGTTCGCCGCTGGCGGCGTTCGTGACGGGCGAGGTCATGCAGGTCAATGGCGGGATCTACATCGCGTAAAGTGCCAAGACGCGACGCCCCGGGAAAACCGGCAAATCTATAATTTTCCGGGACGCCGCCGCGCACGAGCCTGTCGGGACCACCACGCGAGACATTCCTATAAACACGGCCGCCGCGTCCGCGCGCCGCCCTCACGCTCCAACGATTCCACATGCAGCCCAGTCAAGAACCCGATCCGACGCGCGCCGCGCCCCGCAGCTCGCTGTCCGCGGCGGTGGCGGAGGCCCTGGCCGAGCAGATACGCCAAGGCGTGCTGGCCCCCGGCGACCGCCTGCCGACCGAAAAGCAACTGACCGAAATGCACTCGGTCAGCCGCGCGGTCGTGCGCGAAGCCCTGGCCCGCCTCAAGTCCGAAGGGCTGATCACCTCGCAGCAGGGCAGCGGCGTGTTCGTCGACCCCAACTTCCAGAAAAACGCCTTTCGCATCGCCGCGCCCACGCCGGGCGACAACCAGGACCTGGAACACATCCTGGAGCTGATGCTGTCCATCGAGGTCACCGCCGCGCGCTATGCGGCGCAGCGGCGCACCGAGCCCGACTTGAAGAAGATGCGCCAGGCGCTGGTGGGCATGGAGTACGCGCTCATCAACGACAAGCTGGGCGACGAGGAAGACTACCAATTCCACCAGGCCATCGTGCAGGCCACGCACAACCCGCATCTGGTGGCGCTGAACGATTACCTGGAAGCCAACGTGCGCCGCGTCATCCGCAGCGCGCGCAACAACACGGCGCGGATGTATGCCGAGCGCATGGCCGCGGTGCAGAGCGAGCACCAGGCCATCTTCGCCGCCATCGAATCCGGCGATCCGGACGCGGCGGGCCGCGCGGCGGAACAACATCTGCGCAATGCGGCCGACCGGCTGCGGCTGTTCCAGGCGGAGCGGCCGGCGCCGGTCTGAGCAGGTCCGCCCGCGCCGTCGCCGCCTAGGCGAAGGTCTGTTCCATTTCGCGGCGGAACTGCACCGCGGTCGAGCGTTCGTCATATTCCACGTCGCGCCAGCGGATCGCCTGCGACTGGCGCACCGGATTCTTCAGCTTGACCTTGTGCGACAGCCCCAGCGGCAGATAGCCTTCCTCGACGGAATCGGGCGCGGGCATCAGGCGGCCGTACACCGTATAGCCGCCTTCTCCGTCCAGGATCTGGCCGGGCTGCAGGTCGCGTTTGGCGGTCGCCACGACGTCGCCGTGCCAGCCGGCCGGCGCGCCCGTGGGCTCGCGGCGCAGGCCCACGCTGGCCACGCTGATGCCCAGCTCCAGGCCGATCAGGTGGTAGGGCTTGTACATGGCGGTGAAGTTGCCGCTGGGATCGGTGACCAGGCCATATTCCTGGAAGCAGCGCCGCACGTAGTCGCTGTCGGCCGCCAGCGTGACATAGACGCCCCAGCGCAGGTCGCGGAACACCGGCCGGCCGTCGCGCTCCAGCGACGAGATCACTTCGACCTGTCCCCGATGATGCAGCATGCCGCCGTCCTCGCGCGGGCGCAGCACGCGCGCCAGATCGTCCACGCCGCAAGGGGGAAAATGCAGGCCGGACGGCGAGGGCAACAGGCCCGTGGCGTTGGAGACGGCCGCCATCTCGATGGCGCTCTTGGTGCCGTCCAGGAAGCTGTTGAACATCTGCGCGTTGAAGTCTCCCGCCGCCACCATTTCGGCGGTGAAGCCGTAGTAGGGCCAGACGGTGTCGGGCGTGGACGTATGGAATTCGGGCAGGTACTTGGTGCCCTTGCCGGCGGCCATGACTTCAAAGCCGCTGGCCCGCGCCCAGTCCACCATTTCGCAGATCAGGGCGGGTTGGTCGCCGTAGGCCAGCGAATAGACGATGCCTGCCTCGCGCGCGCGGCGCGCCAGCAGCGGGCCGGCCAGCGCGTCGGCTTCGACGTTGACCATGATGATGTGCTTGCCGTATTCGCAGCAGGTCAGCACATGGGTGATGCCGGCGGCGGCCTGGCCGGTGGCGTCGATGACGATGTCCACGTCGGGACTGGCGATGACGGCGCGCGCGTCGTCGCAGAAATAGACTTTGCCGTTCTTGTACGCCTCATTGATGCTGCCGGCGTTGAGCGCGCTGGCGGGCCAGCCTACGCGGGTCAGCGCGGCGCGGGCGCGGTCGGGCATCAGGTCCGCCACCGCCACCAGGCGTATTCCCGGCGTACGCGGGGCCTGGCTCATGAACATGGCGCCGAACTTTCCGGCGCCCAACAATGCAACTCGCAACGGCTTGTGGTCGGCCTCTCGCTGCTTGAGCAGACGGTACAGATTCATGGCGCGGGCTCCTCCTGGGTGGGGCGTACGACTCCACAGGATAGTCCCAAACGATGACGGTTGGACAGGACTCAGCCGGACTCAGGCATCTGCCGTATAGAGCTCGCCGGCCAGCACGTTGCGCCAGTTCTGCCAGTTGATGCGCGGGCGGTCCGTGACCCCGCGGTTGTAGGGCGCGTCGAACAGGATGTGCTTCCAGCGCGGGCGCGCCGCGCCTTCGATGTGGGGCTTGTCGTCGATCAGCAGGTGGCCCTGCACCAGGGTTTTGTCCTTGGTGAGGATCAGCCGGCTGGTGGCGTCGCGGCCCAGGTGTTTTTCCACCCACAGGTATTTTTCGGCGACGCAGTTCTCGAATTGCGACAGCGGCGACGAGCAGATGCGCACGTCCATGCCCAGCGCCAGCAGTTCCTTGACCGCGTCCAGCGCGCCCGGCACGGGCGGCAGGTTGCGGATGAAGCCCGGCGCCGTGTAGATGGCCTCGGCCATGCCGCGTAGTTCGGGGGCGTAATCCTCGCGGATGTAGAAGGATTTGCGGTCCTCGAAGGCCACGGGCGCGATGTCCGGATGGCGCTCGCGCCACGCATCGATGAAGGCGTGTTCGAAATCGGCCAGCACGCCGTCTTGATCCAGCAGGATGATCATGGTGAACCCAGGAGTTGGCAACCTTGGGATTGTGCCTTAGCCGTCCAGCGGGCGCGATTGCGCCACGATGCGGTAGCGGCTTCCTCCCGTCAGCGATTCGGACGCCACCAGCACCATGCGGTCATAGCGCCACGCCAGCGGCGCGGGGGGCTCCTCGGGCGGGTGGGCGTTAACGATGTTGCGCAGCAAGGTGACGTGCGGGCGGAACGGCTGCGGGGGCGGCGCCAGTCCGTAACCGGACAGCCATTGCCACAGTTCGTCATGCGCGGCCTGCAGGCCGGCAGGCGTTTGCGCCGGTCCCGCCCAGAGAATGCGCTGGCGGCCAAAGACGCCGTACCGTTCCAGCGGCGCCTCGCCCGGGGCGAGCCGATGTCCAGGCGTGGCGGCGGCCAGTTCGTCGGCCAGCGCGCTGTCGACCGGACCCAGGAAGGCCAGCGTCAGGTGCAGCGTCTCGGTGCGCATGGCGCGCCCGCCGCAGGTCAGGCGGGCCTGTTCCGCCCACCCGGCCAGCGACGCCGCCAGGGCGGGAGAGGGCCACAGCGCGAAAAAGAGGCGGATCGTGGACATGCGGTGATTGTAGGGGCCGGGCGGCGGGTCCGTCCGCCGTCGGCCAGAACCAGCCGCTGCGCGTTTACTTGCCCGCGGTTTCGGGCTTGGGCCGGCGGGTCAGGGCGGTATCGAAGCGCTCGACGCCAGGACGCGATACGGCGGGACGGGCCGGGGCGGCCTGGGCGGCGTCGGTCGCGGGCCGGTCGAAACGCTCCACGCCCGGGCGCGCCGACCGATCAAAGCGCTCGACGCCGGGACGGGCAGGGCGGTCGAAGCGTTCGACGCCCGGACGGTTCAGCCGTTCGACCCCCGGACGGCTGCTTTCCACACCCGGCCGGTTGAAGCGTTCCACGCCGGGCGCGGTGAAGCGTTCGACGCGCTGCGGCGTGGCCGTCTTGGCCGCCGCGCTCTGCGCCGCGGCCTGTTCGCGCTTGGCGATGATTTCTTCGGCGCGCTGGTGATGCGGCGCCATCTTGCGCACCATGACGCGCCCGTCGTGCGGGAAATAATTGATGCGGCGCGCATGCACGTCGCCCAGATCCTGCGCCTTGACGGGAATGCCTTCGAGCTTGAGATAGTTCAGGACGAACTCGCCGTTGCGTTCGCCGATGTTCATCTGCTGCATCGCCGCCAGCACCGCGCCGCCGCCGAACACCTTGGCTTCCAGGCGGTCGCGCGAGGCGCCCGCCTTGAGCAGTTCGTTGATCAGCACTTCCATCGCGAACGCGCCATAGCGCATGGTGGCCGAGGCGGGCGACTGCATGTCGCCCTCGGGCAGCATGAAGTGGTTCATGCCGCCCACGCGCGTCACCGGGTCGTGGATGCACGCCGCGACACAGGACCCGAGCACGGTCGAGATCATCAGGTTTTCATTCGTGACGTAGTACTCGTTGGGGAGCACCTTCACTGCCTGACATTGGAACGCGCTGTCGTAGTAGTGACGAGTTGCGCGGGCTTCAAGAGCGGCCATTGGACTGATATCTGGGCAAAAACGGCGATTGAGACACTGGAAATGCAGGAAGAAGCGGTGTTTGTATCAAAACATGTACAAAAATGTCGCTTTATTCTTGCATATCCCGGCAGTCCATGGGAGAAAACTATGTAAACAAGACCAAAGCGTCGTTTATTGGAACTTCCCTATGCCGCCCGCTCGCGCGACGCCTGCGAGAAGGGCTGGCAGCCATCCTACACAGGCTTTTTGCGGTCTTTCCCCGGATCACGGGGACGAAGGGGGTTCAAACGGAGCTTTAGACCCGCCGGTCCGTGGGCAAGCCCGGCGCAGGTCCGGGCAGGCCGCCCGGATTCCCGCGTCGGGCGGGGCCGGCCGGGCTAGAACCGCGTGCTGCGGGTGACCGACCAGCGCGCGGACAGGGCGCCCAGCGCGGCGGCGGCGATGACGGCGCCGATCAGGACCGGGGCGCCGGGCAGGTGCAGGGCGAACTCGGCGCCGTAACTGCGGGCCAGGCCCAGCAGGGCGTCATTCAGGGGGGACAGTGCGACCGCCGCCACCCCGATGGCCAGCACCGAGGCCAGGGCGCCGGACAGCGCGCCCAGGTAAAGGAAGGGGCGGCGCACGAACGATTCGGTGGCGCCGACCAGCCGCGCCACGCCGATTTCCTCGCGTTGCGACAGCGCCTGCATGCGCACGGTGTTGAACACCGTGGCCAGCACCACGACCGCCACGCAGGCCGCCAGAAAGCCCAGGCCGATACGGGCAAAGCGCAGGATGGCTTCCAGCCGCTGGACCCAGGCGCTGTCCAACTGCACCAGGTCGACGTGGTTCCATTGCTTCCAGGCCGAGGCCAGCGTGTCGGCCCGTCCGGCGAGGTTGTCGCCGTCGGCCAGGGTGACCACGACCGCGTCCGGCAGCGGATTGCCCGGCAGCACGGCCAGCGCCTCCTGCCAGGCCGGATTGGCGCGCAAATCGGCCAGGGCGCTGTCGCGGCCCACGACACGGACGGCGCGCACCTCCTGCGGGTAATCGTCCTTGATGCGCTTGGCCACGTCCGCGGCGGCGCCCGAGGGCGCGTCTACCCGCATGAAAACCGTGACCTCGGGGGTGACGGACATCTGCCGCGCCACCGGCTGCACGGAGACCAGGATGGCGCTGCCCAGCAATGGCAGCGCCAGCGCCAGGGCCATCACCAGCAGGTTGGCGAGCGAGGAGAAGGGCTGCTTGATCAGCCGGCGCAGGGTGACCAGCAGCGCGTAGCGGTGTTGCCGCAGCCAGGCGTTCATGCGGATTCTCCCGGATGGCCCAGGCCCGGCTCGGCGCGGCCGGGACGCGCGGGCGCCGCGTGGGGAGCGTGGGCGTCGGCAGGCGTGGCAGGACCGTGGGAATCGGCGAACCGGCCCGGATCGATGCGCAGGGTACGGGTGGCGTAGCGCGCCATGAGTTCCTGGTCGTGCGAAGCGATCAGCGTGGTGACGCCGACGCGGTTGAAGTCGCGGAACACGTTCATGATGCGCTGCGCGTTGTCGTGGTCGAGGTTGGCGGTGGGTTCGTCCGCGATCAGGATGGCGGGCCGGTTGACGATGGCCCGCGCGATTGCCAGGCGCTGCTGTTCGCCGCCCGAGAGTTCGATGGGGTTGAGGTCTTCCTTGCCCGACAGCCCGACCTTGTCCAGCGCCGCCCGCGCGCGCGACGCGGCGGATTCCCAGGGATGACCCTGGACGGCCAGCGGCAACATCACGTTTTCGAACGCGCTGCGATCGAACAGCAGGTGCGTGTCCTGCAGGATGACGCCCACCGCGCGGCGCAGGTAGGGCCGGGCGCGCGCGGGCAGCTTGTCCAGACGCTGGCCGTTCACCTGGATGGAGCCGCGGCTGGCGGGCTCAAGCCCGCCAATCAGCTTGAGCAGGGTGGACTTGCCGGCGCCGGACGGCCCCGATACGAAAACGAACTCTCCCGCGCTCACGCGGAAGTTGATGTCGGCCAGAATGTTGCGGCCGCGACCATATGATTTGAATACGTGCTGGAATTCGATCATGGCGGCTGTCAGATGAAGCCGCCATAGTAACTCGGGGACAGTAAGGTGGCCTACACCTCGTGGCGCGTCGTTCAGGCGATGGCCTCGTTCGACAGGCTGAATCGGATGCCCGCAAACCTGAAAACGCGTCCCTATTTTTCGTCAAAAACAGCGTTTCATTTCATCCAGTGTCCCTATATTTCAAGGGAATTCCCGGATGCGCCGCGTGCTTTACGGACGCTACCATCCGCCCAATGCGTGGGCCTAACCGGCCCTCGCTTTGGATTCGCTTCATCCCACACGGAGATCACGATGAAAGTACTGAAACTCGCTGCCATTGGCGCTGCGCTGCTCGCCGCATCCTCGGCTGCCAATGCGGGCGCAACCTTCGATAACGTCAAGAAGAAAGGGTTTGTCCAGTGTGGGGTTTCGACGGGTATCCCGGGGTTCTCCATCGCTGACAGCAAGGGTGAATACAAGGGCATCGACGTGGACATGTGCCGCGCCATCGCCTCGACCATGTTCGGCGACGCCACCAAGGTCAAGTTCACGCCCTTGAACACCCAGCAGCGCTTCACCGCGCTGCAATCCGGCGAAGTCGACGTGCTGACCCGCAACACCACCGTCACGCTGACCCGCGACACCACGCTGGGCCTGATCGGCGTGGGCGTGAACTACTACGACAGCCAGGGCGTCATGGTCTCCAAGGACCTGAACATCAAGAGCGCGAAGGAACTGAACGGCGCCACCGTCTGCGTGCAGCCGGGCACCACCACCGAACTGAACCTGGCCGACTGGTTCCGCAGCCAGAAGATCGAATTCAAGCCGGTCGTGATCGACAAGTACGACGAAATCATCCGCGCCTTCTCGGCCGGCCGCTGCGACGCCTTCACGACCGACAAGTCGCAACTGGCTTCGACCCGCACCACGCTCGAGAACCCGGACAAGTTCGTCATCCTGCCGGAAGACTTCTCCAAGGAGCCGCTGGGCCCCATGGTCCGCCAGGGCGATGAGCAGTGGTTCAACGTCGTGCGCTGGTCCCTGAACGCCATGCTGGAGGCCGAGGAATACGGCATCACCAAGGCCAACGTCGATGAGATGCTCAAGAGCTCCAATCCCAACATCCAGCGCATCCTGGGCGTGACCCCGGGCATGGGCAAGAACCTGGGCGTGGACGACAAGTGGGCCTACAACATCATCAAGAACGTGGGTAACTACGGCGAAAGCTTCGAAGCCACGCTGGGCAAGAACAGCGCGATGAAGTTGGAGCGCGGTTTGAACGCTTCGTACAAGCAAGGTGGCTTGATGTACGGCTGGCCGGTGCGCTGACGCGCGGCTGCCTGGCATGGCGGAGCACGGCTCTCCGTCATGCCTAGGGCCTGTCTGCACAGGACGTGTATTTCCTGACAGGCCCTAACCCGCCTTCGGGCGGGCGGCAGAAGTGGGTGGCGCGGCGATTGCGGCATGCCACCCGGTGTCCGACTTCTGTAGATTCATCATGACGACTCCCAACAAAAACGCCCCGATTTCGGCACCCCCACGGCGTCTGAACTGGAACGATCCCGGCGTGCGCTCCGTGGTCTACCAGGTGATTGCCCTGACCGCGGTAGCCTGGGCCGTGTGGTTCCTGGTATCGAACACGCTTCATAACCTGTCCGTGCGCAACATCGCCACGGGTTTCGGCTTCCTGGACCGCGAGGCCGGCTTCGCAATCGGCGAAACCGCCATTGCCTACTCTCCCTCAGACACCTATGGCCGCGCCATCGTGGTCGGCCTGCTCAACACGTTGCGCGTGGCTGTCCTCGGCATTGTGCTGGCGACCATCCTCGGCACGCTCATCGGCATCGGCCGCCTGTCCAAGAACTGGCTGGTGTCCAAGATCACCTCGGTCTACGTCGAGGTGATGCGCAACGTGCCGTTGCTGCTGCAGCTGTTCTTCTGGTACGCGATCATCACCGAGAACATGCCGGGTCCGCGCCAGGCGCACAATCCGCTGCCGGGCGTCTTCATCTCCAACCGCGGCCTGAAAGTGCCGGCGCTGGAAGGCAATTCGCTGGACTGGATGCTGGCCGGCCTGGGGCTGGCCATCGTGGCCATCATCCTGCTGGGCCACTGGGGCAAGAAGCGCCAGGAAGCCACCGGTCAGATTTTCCCGCTGGGCCGCGCAGCCATCGCCCTGCTGATCGCCTTTCCCGTCATCGGCTGGCTGGTGAGCGGCGCGTCGCTGAAGCTGGACATGCCGGAATTGAAGGGCTTCAACTTCGCGGGTGGCCTGACGCTGTCGCCGGAATTCGCCGCATTGCTGGCGGGCCTGGTGATCTACACGTCGGCGTTCATCGCTGAAGTCGTGCGCTCGGGCATCCAGGCGGTCAGCAGCGGCCAGTGGGAAGCCGCGGGCTCGCTGGGCCTGCCGCGCGCCAAGGTGCTGCGCCTGGTGATCCTGCCGCAGGCGCTGCGCGTGATCATTCCCCCGATGACCAGCCAGTACCTGAACCTGACCAAGAACAGCTCGCTGGCCGTTGCCATCGGTTATCCCGACATCGTGTCGGTGGTGAACACGACGCTGAACCAGACGGGCCAGGCCATCGAGGGGATTCTCATCATCATGGGCGCGTACCTCACGGTCAGCCTGTCGATCTCGATCTTCATGAACTGGTACAACAAGCGCATCGCGCTGGTGGAGCGTTGATATGAGCAGCACTACGCATACCCCCAGCGAGGCCCTGCCGCCGCCGAGCAACCAGACCGGGCCATGGGCCTGGCTCAAGACGCGGCTGTTTTCGTCGCCGCTGAACATCCTCATCACGGTGCTGCTGGCGTGGTTCCTTTTGATGTCGGTGCCGGCGCTGGTGGAGTGGGCCTTCATCAAGGCCAACTTCAGCGCGACCAACGCCCAGGAGTGCCGCGCCTCGGGCGGCGCCTGCTGGGCCTTCATCATCGAAAAGCACCGGCTGATCCTGTTCGGCACCTATCCGTATGACGAGCAATGGCGGCCGTTGATCGCCACCCTCATCCTGGTGGCGGTGATCGTCTGCAGCGGCATTCGCCGCTTCTGGAACTGGAAGCTCGCCGTCATCTGGACCGTGGGGCTGACGGCCGTGGCGGTCCTGATGTGGGGCGGCGTGTTCGGCCTGACCTACGTGGAAAACGCGCGCTGGGGCGGCCTGCCGCTCACGCTGATCCTGTCCACGTTCGGCATCGCCTTCGCGTTCCCGATCGGCGTGCTGCTGGCCCTGGGCCGGCGCTCGAAGATGCCCGCCATCAAGGCGTTGTGCGTCGTGTACATCGAGCTGATCCGCGGCGTGCCGCTGATCAGCCTGCTGTTCATGTCGTCGGTGATGCTGCCGCTCTTCCTGCCGGAAGGCTTTTCGATCGACAAGCTCTTGCGCGCGCAGATCGCGATCATCATGTTCGCCGCGGCCTATATCGCGGAAACGGTGCGCGGCGGCCTGCAGGCGATTCCCAAGGGGCAGTATGAGGGCGCGGATTCGCTGGGCCTGAATTACTGGCAGCAGATGCGCAAGATCATTCTGCCGCAGGCGCTCAAGATCGTGATTCCGCCGCTGGTCAGCATCTTCATCGCGCTGTTCAAGGACACGTCGCTGGTGGTGATCATCGGCATCTTCGACCTGACGCTGGCGGCCAAGGCAGCCTTGTCCGATGCGGCATGGCGCGGATTCGGGGTGGAGGCGTATCTGTTCATTTCGCTGATCTACTTCGTCTTCTGCTTCTCCATGTCCAAATACAGCCAGGCGCTGGAAAAACGCCTGGCCACGGGTCACGCACGCTAGCAATATGCCGCGCGTCCGCCGCCAGGCGGGCGCGCCCAGCGATACTTACGGGAGTACAGGCATGTCGGATGCCATTATTCGTTTGCAGGACGTGAACAAGTGGTACGGCCAGTTCCACGTGTTGCGCAACATCAACCTGGACGTCGCGCCAGGCGAGCGCATCGTGGTGTGCGGACCTTCGGGTTCGGGCAAGTCCACGATGATCCGCTGCATCAACCGGCTGGAAGAACACCAGAAGGGCCACATCATCGTGGACGGCACGGAGCTCACCAATGACCTGAAGCACATCGAGACGATCCGCAAGGACGTGGGCATGGTGTTCCAGCATTTCAATCTGTTCCCGCACCTGACGGTGTTGGAGAACCTGACGCTGGGCCCGATGTGGGTGCTGAAGAAGCCGCGCGCGGAAGCCGAGGCGACGGCGATGAAGTATCTGGAGCGCGTGCGGATTCCGGAGCAGGCCAAGAAGTTTCCCGGCCAGCTGTCGGGCGGGCAGCAGCAGCGCGTGGCGATCGCGCGGTCGCTGTGCATGAATCCCAAGATCATGCTGTTCGATGAGCCGACGTCGGCGCTGGATCCGGAAATGGTGAAGGAAGTGCTGGACGTGATGGTCAGCCTGGCCCAGGAAAGCGGCATGACGATGATCTGCGTGACGCACGAAATGGGCTTTGCGCGCAAGGTCGCGAACCGCGTGATCTTCATGGACCGCGGCGAGATCATCGAACAGAACACGCCGGACGAGTTCTTCGACAATCCGCAGAACGAACGGACGAAGCTTTTCTTGAGCCAGATTTTGCACTGAGCCGCCAAGCCGCTTTTGTGAACGGACCCCCGTGGGTGGACGTCAGTCCAACTACCGGGGGTCTGTTTCATTGGGGCGGTTTGGCGTCGGTGCGGCGGCCTGACCGGGCGTGCGCCGGTGCGGCCAATCCTTGGAAGTCCGGCCGATCTTCCCGGTATCCCTTTGTTACGGCGTTCACGTGCGTGGGGTATGCTACTGACCGCCAATGATCCAGAGTGAGGAGACCGAATCATGACGAATACCCCCCGCAGCGCCGCGCGCCGCGCCCTGTTGCAAGGCGCCGTGGCGCTGGCCGCGACCCTGCCGTTTGGCGCGCCCGCGCTGGCCCAGGCCACCGATTTCCCGACCAAGCCGATCCGCTTTGTCGTTCCCTACCCGCCCGGCGGTCCGCTGGACACGATGGCCCGCATGCTGGCCGAGAAGGTGCGCGGGTCGTTGGGCCAGCCGGTGATCGTGGAGAACCGT
Source organism: Achromobacter sp. NFACC18-2 (assembly GCF_900108985.1). Lineage (NCBI taxonomy): Bacteria > Pseudomonadati > Pseudomonadota > Betaproteobacteria > Burkholderiales > Alcaligenaceae > Achromobacter > Achromobacter sp. NFACC18-2. Next base: position 47,876 of record NZ_FNYM01000013.1, read on the forward strand.
TCGGGCGCGGGCGGCAACATCGGCGCCGACCTGGTGGCCAAGGCGCAGCCGGACGGCTATACGCTGGTGATGGGCGCCGTGGCGACGCATGCGATCAATCCCTGGCTGTTCGCGAATCTGCCTTACGACCCGGTGAAGGATTTCGCGCCGGTGACGATCGTGGCGTCGGTGCCGAACGTGCTGGTCATCAACCTTGAGTTCGCCCAGAAGAACAAGATCGAGAAGCTGGCGGACCTGATCGACTATGCGAAGAAGAATCCGGGCAAGCTGAATTACGGCTCGGGCGGCAACGGCAGCGCGGGTCATCTGTCGGGCGAGTTGCTCAAGGCGCGGGCCGATATCAAGGTCGAGCACATTCCCTACCAGGGCGCGGCGCCGGCGCAGTTGGCGCTGCTGTCGGGCCAGTCGGATTTCATGTTCGACAATCTGGCGGCGTCGGCGCCGTTGATCAAGGACGGCAAGGTGAAGGCGCTGGCCGTGACGACGGCCAAGCGTTCGTCGCTGCTGGCGGATGTGCCTACCGTCGAGGAATCGGGCGTGAAGGGCTTTGACCTGGGCACGTGGTTCGGGGTGTTCACGACGGGCGGCACGCCGGCGCCGGTGGTGGCCAAGCTGAACAAGGCGTATGCCGAGGCGATGGCGCAGCCGGACATCAAGCAGCGTCTGCTGACCATGGGGTCCGAGGCGGGTCCGATGACGCCGGAGGCGTTTGCCGAATTCGTGAAGGCCGAGAAGGCGAAGTATCAGGAGATTGTGAAGATCTCGGGTGCTAGCTTGAATTGATGCTTTCTGGCGATGGGCGTCTTTGGTGGATGCCTGTTGCGATGTGGTTTTTGAACGCCTGTCGGAGTTGTTTCTGGCGGGCGTTTTGGTTTCTTCGGGCGGTTGCGGTGCGTTCTTCTGACGCCCGGCGCGTCGGCGGCCTGGGGCGCGCGGGGCTACGATTGCGGTCCGGAGCCTTCGCTCCGGACTGCCCCGTCGTCAACCTCGTCCGCCTTCGGCTCCCTACGGTTTCCCTCGGGCGCATCTACACGCCCCGCGCACCCCAGGCCGCCGCCACGCCGGGCTCTGTGGTTTGAGCTTGGCGGGCGCTGGGGCGGGTTGGGTTCTTTAGGTTCTATTGAGCAGCGGCGTGGGTTTGGAGCGTCTTGCGGGGCCCGCCCCACTGCGGCCGCGCGGGCGGCCTGGTGGGGCTTACGCAGTGACTTGCGGCGGGGTGGTTACGCTGCGCGGTTTTCGGGTGGTTGCCAAGGTGTCTGGCACCCACATGAGATGAACTTCAACTTGAACTGGTGGCTCATGGGTGCCAGACACCGCATTGCCCAGCGCCACAGCGGCCGTCGCGCGGGTATTCACGCTGGCGGTCCCTTGATCAGCCACTGCAGCATGGCTTGCAGCGATTTCCTGTCGTAGTCGCCGTCGGTGATCCGGTATTGCTCGGGATCGCGGTTCACCCAGGAATCCGTGACCGTCCAGTCGTCGCCGTCCTGTTCCAGCCGCAGCGCGTAGATCCAGTTGCCCGTCCAGCTCCGGTGCAGGCGCAGCCAGCCGTCATGCAGGTAGATGAACCATTTGTCCTCCATTTCCCGCGGGATGACGCCCTGTTGCAGGCGGGCGTATTCGGCGGCGGTGTAGCGTGCCTGGAAGTGCAGCGGTTCGCGTTGCACGGGGGCGGGCAGGTGTTTCCAGGAGTCGGGCGTGGCGATGGGCATGGATGGGCGAGTGGTCTATGCTGGATTTTCCGCATACTACCAAGGCACCGCCATGCACCTGCAAGCCGCCATACCGATCCTGCGCATTTTCTCGGTGGAGAAGGCGCGCGATTTCTATCTGGATTTTCTGGGCTTCACCTGGGACTGGGAGCATCGCTTCGAGGCCGGGTTTCCGCTCTATGCGCAGGTGCATCGCGATGACCTTGTGCTGCATTTGTCCGAGCACCACGGCGATGCGACGCCGGGCTCGGCGGTGTTTGTGCGGATGCAGGGCGTGGATGCGTATCACGCGGAGGTCAGCGCGAAGGGGTATGCCTACATGCGGCCCTGCGTGGAGGAGATGCCGTGGGGGCGCGTGATGGCGGTGATCGATCCGTTCGGGAATCGCTTGAGTTTCTGCGAATCGCAGGACCAGAGCTAGGACCAGGATCGGGCCGCATCCTCTACACCCCCAGATAGCGGTGCGCCAGTTCCGGCTGCGCGGCCAGTTCCGCGGGGCTGCCTTGCCAGACGACGCGGCCTTTTTCCAGGACGTGGTGGCGATCGACCAGGGTGGCCATTTCCTTGAGGTTCTTGTCGATCACGAGGATGGTCTGGCCTTCTTCCTTCAGGCGGCGCAGGCAGTTCCAGATTTCCTGGCGGATCAGGGGCGCGAGGCCTTCGGTGGCTTCGTCCAGGATGAGCAGGCGCGGGTTGATGAGGAGCGCGCGGCCGACGGCGAGCATCTGCTGTTCGCCGCCCGAAAGGGTGCGCGCCGATTGGGTGCGGCGCTCCTTCAGGCGGGGGAACAGGTCGAAGACCCGGCCGACGTGCCAGCCGGCTTGCGTGTTGCGGGCGGTGGCGACGAGGTTTTCTTCGACCGTCAGGGAGCCGAAGACGCGGCGCCCTTCGGGCACGAGGCCGATGCCCAGTTGCGCGATGCGATGCGGGGCCATGCCGGCAATCGGCTTGCCGTCCAGCAGGATGCTGCCGCCCTGCGCGGGCAGCATGCCCATGAGGGTCTTGACCGTGGTGGTCTTGCCCATGCCATTGCGGCCGATCAATGAGACGACCTGGCGCGGCGCGATGTCCAGGTCCACCCCGAAGAGCACTTTGCTGGCGCCATAGCCGCCCTGCAGTTGGTTGACTTGCAGCATCAGTCCTCCTCGCCCAGGTAGGCGGCGCGCACATCGGGATGGCGGCGCACCTCGTCGGGCGTGCCGGTGAAAATGGTTTTGCCGTAGACCAGCACGGTGACGCGGTCGGCCAGCGCGAAGACGGCGTCCATGTCGTGTTCGACGAGCAGGATGGCGTAGCGGCCCTTGAGCGTTTGCAGCAGGGCGGTCATGCGTTGCGATTCCTCGGCGCCCATGCCGGCCATGGGTTCGTCCAGCAGCAGTACCGAGGCGTCGAGCGACAGCGCCATGGCCAATTCGAGCTGGCGCTTTTCGCCATGCGCCAGGGCCGATACGCGCACGTCGGCGCGGCCCGCCAGGCCGACGCGATCCAGCGCCTGGCGCGCCGGCTCCCGCAGGCGCCCCAGGCGCCTGGCGTTCTTCCACAGGTTGAAGCCGCCGGGGCTGTGCGCCTGTACGGCCATGGCGACGTTGTCTTCGGCGGTGAAGTCGGGGTAGAGCTGGCTGATCTGGAAGGACCGCGCCAGCCCGGCGCCGGGCCGCTTGTGGGCGGGCATGCGCGTGATGTCGCCGCCGTCCAGCCAGATGCTGCCGGCGTCGGGCAGGATTTCGCCGCTGATCTGGGACAGCAGGGTGGTTTTGCCCGCGCCGTTGGGGCCGATGAGGGCGTGCAGTTCGCCGGGCCTGACTTCGAGGTTGACGCCTTGCGTGGCGTGCACCGCGCCGAACGATTTCCGCAGGTCGCGAATTTCCAGCTTGGGATGCGACGTCATGGTTTGCCTCCTGCCAGCCAGCCGTACACGCCGCGCTTGCCGAACAGCACCACCAGCACCAGCACCGGACCCAGGATCAGCATCCAGTGTTCGGTCCAGCCGGTGGCGACCTGTTCCAAGCCCAGGTACACGGCCACGCCCAGCACCGGGCCGAAGATCGTGCCCATGCCGCCCAGGATCACCATGGCCATGAGTTCGCCCGACTTTTGCCAGGCCGACATGTCGGGACTGACGAAGAGCGCGTAGTTGGCCCACAGCGCGCCCGCCAGTCCTGTGCCCGCGGCCGACAGGACGAAGGCGGTGAGGCGATAGCCCAGCGGCGCGAGGCCCAGCCCGACGCTGCGGCGCGGGTTCTGCTTGATGCTCTGCAGCGCCATGCCGAACGGCGAGTTCACGATGCGCCGGCAGACCACGATCCAGAGCGTCATCAGCGCCAGGCAGACGTAGTAGAAGGTGGCCGGATCGTTCAGGTTCAACCCCGGCAGGGTGTTGCGCGCGTCGATGGCCAGGCCGTCGTCGCCGCCATAGACCATCAGACCCACCAGGATGAAATAGAGCATCTGCCCGAAGGCCAGCGTGATCATGATGAACTGCACGCCAGAGGTGCGCAGCGACAGAAATCCAACCGCCAGTCCAGCCAGCGCCGCGACGGCGACGGCCAGCGGCCACATCACGAGCGCGGCGTTGCTGCCGCTCCAGCCGAACAGGGTGTCGCCCTGTCCGACGTGGAAGCCGACGATGCCGATCACGTAGCCGCCCAGGCCGAAGAATGCGGCGTGGCCGAAACTGACCATGGCGCCGTAGCCCAGGATCAGGTCCAGGCTCACGGCGGCGATGGAGTAGATGAGAAAGCGCGTCATGAGGTTGACGAGGAAGCTCTCGCCGGTGGCCGACGCGATGGCCGGCACCAGGACGAACAGCAGCAGGCCGATGGCGTTGACGAGGGCGCTTCGGGTGATGCGTGGGGGGCTGGCGAGGGCGGGGACGTAGGTGTCTGACACCGGAGACGATGGAATTTGTCTGGTCATGGATATCGTTCCTAGCGCTGGGCCGGCACCAGCCCGCGCGGCTTGAACAGCAGCACAATGGCCATCAGGATGTAGATGCTGGCGGACACGAGGCTGGAGCTGGCCGAGTCCGACAGTTCAGGGGGAAGCAGGCGCGACATCCAGAAGGGGATGTAGGCGCGCCCCAGCGCATCGGTCATGCCGATCATCAACGAGCCCGCCAGCGCGCCGCGCACCGAGCCCACGCCGCCCACCACGATGACGACGAAGGTGGTGATGAGGATGCGTTCGCCCATGCCGATCTCCACCGCCAGCAGGGGCGCGGCCATCACGCCCGCAAAACCGCAGAGCAGGGCGCCCAGCGTGAAGATCAGGGTGAAGAGGCGCTGGATGTTGACGCCCAGCGCATCGACCATCTCGCCGTCGTCGGCGCCGGCGCGCACCAGCATGCCCACACGGGTGCGCGAGATCAGCAGCCAGAGGCCCAGCGCGACCAGCGCGCCCGCGCCGATGAAGGCGAGCCGCATGACCGGGTAGTTCAGGCCGGGCAGCAGCGCCACGGACCCCGACAGGAACGGCGGGATGTCCATGAAGGGCGGACTGCGGCCGAACAGCACGGTCACCAGTTCATTGGTGAAGAGCGTCAGCCCCAGCGTGGCCAGCACCTGGTCCAGGTGGTCACGCCGGTACAGGTGGCGGATGACCAGCAGTTCGATCACCAGCCCGTAGAGCGCCGCGCCCGCCAGCGCCGCCAGCAAGGCGGCGGCGAAGGACCCGGTGGACGCGGCCGCGCTGGCGGCGCAGAACGCGCCCACCATGTAGAACGACCCGTGCGTCAGGTTGATGACGTTCATGATGCCGAACACCAGCGTCAATCCCGCCGACAACAGGAACAGCAGGGCGCTGTATTGCAGGCCATTGAGCACCTGCTCCAGGAACATCAGCATTGCGACTCCTTCTTGGGAGAGTCTGGGTGATGGCGGCCCCGCACGGCCGCCGATCGTGTGCTCACATCTTGCAGTCCACGGCGTGCACGTCGGTATGGTCGCGCGCAAGCACCTTCAGGTTCTTGTAGACCAGTTTGCCGTCGGGGCCCGCTTCGATGTGCAGCAGATACCAGTCCTGGACGGGATGCTGGTTGGGGCCGAACTTGAATTTGCCGCGCACGCTGGGGAAGTCCGCGCGGCGCAGCGCGTTGCGAAAGTCGTCCGGCTTGCCCGCGATGTCGCCGTCCACTGCTTTGAGCGCGGAGCCGATCAGGTTCGCGGTGTCGTAGGCCTGCGCCGCATAGGCCGTGGGCGCGCGGTTGTAGGCCTTGGTGAAGGCCTCGACGAAGTGCTTGCTTTGCGCGTTGTCCAGGTCGGCGCTCCAGAGCGAGCTCAGGTAAAAGCCCTTGCCCGCCGTGCCCGTGGCGGCCAGCATGCGGTCGTCCATCGAATAGATCGGCGTGATCATCTTTATCTTGTCCGCCAGCCCCGAGTTGGCGAACTGCTTGGTCAGGTTGATGCCCGCGCCGCCCGGATGGAACTGGAAGATGGCGTCGGGGTTGAGCGAACGGATGCGCGCCAGCTCCACCGAGAAGTCGGCCTGTTCGAGCTTGGTGTAGATCTCGTCGGCGATTTCGCCCTTGTACGTGCGCTTGAAGCCGGCGACGGCGTCGCGGCCCGCCTGGTAGTTCGGGGCCATGATGACGACGCGCTTGGCGCCCAGCTCGTTGGCCGCCATGCCCGCGGTGTCGGCGTACGAGTCGTTCTGGAACGCCACCGAGAAGTAGTTGGGATTGCAGGCCTTGCCGGCATAGTTGGAGGGGCCGGCGTTCAGGCTGACGTAGAAGGCGCCGGCGTTCAGCACCGTGGGGCCGACGGCGGCCATGACGTTCGAGAAATTGATGCCGGTGAACAGGCGCACGCCGCCCTGCACCATCTTGTCGGCGATCTGCTTGGCGTTGGCGGGCTTGAGCGCGTCGTCCTCGACGCGCACATTGACCGGCACGCCGCCCAGCTTGCCGCCGCCTTCCTTGACGGCCAGCATGAAGGCGTCGCGCTCGTCTTCGCCGATGTAGCCGGCGGGCGTGGACAGGGTGCCGATGAAGCCGATGTCCACGGGTTTCTGCTGCGCGCTGGCCGCGTACGAGGCCAATGACAGCAGGACGGCGGCGCCGCGGAGGGTGCTTTGGTGCATGGTTGTCTCCTCTTTTGCTTATGCTCTGTGCCGCATGGTCTTCGCCACGCGGCCTGTTCCCTGCAACGTCGATCACTGCATCACTGCATCACTGCATCACTGCATCACTGCGGCATGCCTTGCGCGAGGCAGTTTTCCACTTTCCAGCCGTACAGCCACTGCAATGCGTCGTAGAACTGGGACTGGCTGCGTCCCGTCCACAGCATGTTGCGCACCGTGCGCTCCACGCCGCGCGCGTGATAGAGCCTGCCCATCTCGCGCGTGGACCACACCACGCGCGCGCTGCGGGGGATGCGGACCGATTCGTACAACCGGAAGGCCGCGGGCAGGTCGTGCTCGCATTGCCGGATTGCCTCGCCCAGCGTCACGGCGTCTTCCAGCGCCATGCAGGCGCCCTGGGCCATGTACTGCGTCATGGGGTGGGCGGCATCGCCAAGTATCGTGACGCGGCCTTGGCCCCACCGCTCCACCGGCTCGCGGTCGGCGGTGGCCCAGCGTTTCCATGAGGTCGGACGATCCAGCATCTGGTGCGGCGTCGGGTGGATGCCCTGGAAGTAGGACAGCACCTCTTCCTTGCTGCCTTCGCGCACGCCCCATTCCTCCTGTTCCCGGCTATGGAACGTGACGACCAGGTTGTATTGCTGGCCGCCGCGCAGCGGATAGTGCACCAGGTGGCAGTGCGGACCCGCCCACAGCACGGGGGCGTTGATGCGCAGTTCCTGCGGCATGTTTTCCTGGTCGACCACGGCGCGGTAGACCACGTGGCCCGTCACGCGCGCGGGATCGCCCACCATGGCTTCGCGGATCACGGACTTGACGCCGTCTGCCCCCACCACGGCGTCGGCGCGGTAGCGGTTGCCCTGCGTGTCCACGACTTCTACCCCATTGGCGTCCTGCGACATGCTGGCGATCTGCGTGGAGGTGCGGAACTGGATCAGCGGATCTTTCTGCACCGCTTCCAGAATGGACAGGTGGATGTCGGCGCGGTGAATGACGGCGTAGGGGCCGCCGAAGCGCGCACGAAAGGCCTCGCCGGTGTCGATGCGCACCACCTCCCTGGCGTCCACGGCGTCCATCATGATGATGTGGTCGGTGAAGACGGCGCGGCCGCGGGCCGTCGTGCCCACGCCCAGCGCGTCGAGCGCGGCGAAGGCATTGGGGCCGAGCTGGATGCCCGCGCCGATTTCGCCGATCTGCGCGGCCTGTTCCAGAAGTTGCACGGCAATGCCTTGCCGCGTGAGCGCCAGCGCAGCGGCCAGGCCGCCGATGCCGCCGCCCACGACGATCACGGTCTGGGTCTGGGTCTGGGTCGGCACTTTCGGTTTTGCTGCCAGGATAGTCGTCATGTCGGGTCCTCGCTGTGGTTCAGTCCTGGCCGCCCAGGAAGGCGCCTTGTTGCGTCAATTGCGCCTGCAGCGCCGCAATGGAGACGTCGCCCGGCGCGATGCCCGCGCGCAGCGCCATGGCGGACGCGGTGCCGGCGGCCTCGCCCATGACGAAGCAGCTTCCGCTGACGCGCGCGGCGGACTGGCCCTCGTGCGTCATCGAGGCGCAGCGGCCGGCCACCAGCACGTTGTCCGCCACGCCCGGGCCGCGCCGGGGCACCATCATGCGAAACGGAAGCTGGTTGTAGCCGCGCGATTCGGGTATGGGCGGCCAGAGCCATTTGACGTCGCCCGCCGTGTGCATTTCCAGCGGCCAGCCGTTGACGCCGATGCTGTCCGGAAAATCCGCGCAGCCCAGCACGTCTTCCTGGGTGAGCACGGCCTCGCCCACGATGCGGCGGGTCTCGCGGATGCCCAGCTGCGGGGCGATGTCCAGCACATAGGCCTGCTCGAATCCGGGCACCTTGGCGCGCAGGAACGCCAGGTAATTCATGATCTGGCGGCGGCCTTCGAGTTCGCCCGCCGACAGCGAGTCGGCGTCGGTGCCGTCCGCCGCGCTACCGTCGGCGTTGGCAAGCTGCGTGACGTTGACCCGCCATTCGTAGTCGTGCTTTTGGGGACGCACGATGGCGCCCTTGCGCGGAAACGTGAATTCGCCGCTGGCCGCCGCTTCGTCCATCAGCACGGGGATGGTCTTCCAGGCCTCTTGCGCGCGCACGCCGTCCACATTGCCCACCTTGAACATCAGGGTGGGATAGAGCAGGTGGCCGTGCGCGTCGCCCTTCTCAAAGGGCAGGCCGCCCCACTGGGCGATGTCGGCATCGCCCGAGCAGTCGATGAAGATCTTGGCGCGCACCGCGCAGCGGCCGGACTTGGTTTCCAAAAAGAGCGCGTCCACACGGCCCTGATCGTCGCGCGTGAGGCCCGTGGCCAGCGCGTGAAACAGCACCTGCGCGCCGCTGTCCTGCACCAGGCCGTCGGCCGCGCACTTGAACGCCGAGATGTCATAGGCCTGCGCATGGATCTTGCCCAGGATCAGATGCGGATCGTTCAGCCCGTCCATGGCGCGCATGCGGTCGAGCAGGTCGTCGGTCATGCCGTGCACCACCTGCCGGATGTCGCCGTGGATGTTGGCGTGCAGTCCGCAGAAGTTGGACACGCCGGCGGCGGTGCCCATGCCGCCCAGGAAGCCGTAGCGTTCCACGAGCAGCACGCGCGCGCCATTGCGCGCCGCGCTGGCGGCCGCCAGCACGCCGGCCGGGCCGCCGCCCAGGACGACGACCTCGTATTCGCCATAAAGCGGCACCTGGCGGGCGGGTTCGTTGATGACCATCTGATTCTCCTTGCTTTGTTGCCGTCGGCGCGCGGCGCGGCCGCGCGTCGGTCTTACTGGCCCTTGATGCCCAGCTTCTTGATGAGGGGCTCCCAGCGCTTGAGCTCGTCGTCCATGTAGCTGCGGAATTCGGCCGGCGTGTCGCCCACCGGATCCATGTACTGCGCTTGCAGCCGCTTGGACACCTCGGGGTCATGGATGGCCTGGATGAGCGCGTCCGACAGCTTCTTCTGCACATCGGCCGGCGCCTTGGACGACACCACGAAGCCGATCCACGCGGATCCCTCGATGCCCTGCACGCCCACTTCGGCCAATGTCGGGATATCGGGCAGCAGCGCCGAGCGCTTGGAGGAGGTGACCGCCAACGCCTTCAGCCGGCCGTCCTTCACCATCGGCATGACCGCGATGGGCGGCAGCGCGGCGAACTGGGTGTCGCCCGACAGCAGCGAGGTCAGCGCCGCGGGCGAGGACGGATACGGGACGTGCGTGGCGCGCGCGCCGATCTGCTGCAAGAGCAGCTCGACCGCCAGGTGCGACACGGTGCCGGCCCCCGGCGACGGGAAGTTGTACTTGTCCGGGTTTTTCTTCAAGGCCTCCAGAAGCTGGCCGACGTTGTCGATGCCGGCAGTGGCGGGGACCACCAGCACGTTGGGCTGGTGCACGGCAAGGGTCAGCGGCGACAGGTCCTTGGCGGGGGCGTAGGGCAGCTTGTCGAACAGCAGCGTGTTGTTCACCAGCGGGCCGGTGATCGACACGCCGAAGGTGTAGCCGTCGGGCTTGGCGTTGGCGATGGCATAGGTGCCGATGTTGCCGCTGGCGCCGGGCTTGTTTTCGATGACGATGGCCTGGCCGAGGATCGCGCCGGCCTTCTCGCCGACGATGCGCGCGACCTGGTCGGGGCTGGAGCCCGGACCGAACGGCACGACCGCCTTGAGCGGTTGGGTGGGCCACGCGTCGGCGGCTTCGGCGGTGCCGGCGGCGGCCAGCGGCGCCAGCGCGGCCAGGCCCAGCGCGGCGGCGCGCACCGCAAGACGGCGCGCGAGCATGCGGCCCGGCGGCAGGATCGAAGAATCAGGCATGCGTGTCTCCCACGTCTTTCATGGTGTCGAAATAGGTCTGCTCATTGGCGATGAATGCGGCGACCATCGCGCGATAGGTCGCGTCCACCACCTGCTCCAGGTTGGCAAAGCCCCGGTTGTGGCGTTCCGCCAGCTTCCTGGCCTTCTCGAAGACCTGGGCCTGGCGCGCGGGGGCGCTCACCTGGAAAGCGTCGCGCTTGAAGCGCGCCGCGTCCTTTACGTACATGGCGCGCTCGGCGATGAGCCGAACGATGTCGTCGTCCAGCCGGTCGATGTTGGCGCGCACCTCGGCCAGGTTGGCGCACAGCGGCCGATAGCCGGGATCGGTGTACTCGCGCAGCGGCGCGCCGTGGGTGTCGGGCTCTTGCATGTTCACTTGGTGTAGTCCGGTTGCTGGGCCGGCGCGGCCGCCTGGAAGGCAGGCTGCGCGTTGCAATGTTCAAAAACGCGGAGGATGCGCGGATAGGCGGAGAGGTCGCAGCCCATGCGCTGGGCATTGGCCACCTGGGGCACCAGGCAGCAATCCGCCAGCGTGGGCGCGTCGCCCAAGCAGTACGCGCCGTGGCCGTGGCGTGCCAGCAGGGCCTCCACGGCGGTCAGGCCTTCGCGGATCCAGTGGTGGTACCAGGCGTTCTTCTGTTCGTCGCTGGCCCCCAGCACGTCCTGCAGGTAGCGCAGGATGCGCATGTTGTTGACGGGGTGGATATCGCAGGAGATGGCGTCGGACAGCTCCAGCACCCGGGCGCGCCCCTGCGTATCGGCGGGAATCAGGCGCGGCTCGGGATGCGTGGCGTCCAGGTAGTCGATGATGGCAAGCGACTGCGAGAGCTGCATGTCGCCGTCGATTAGCAGGGGCACGCCCGCGGAGGGATTCCTGGCCATATAGTCCGCGGTCCGCTGCTCTTGCTTGCGCAGATTTACCGGCAGGTACTCATAGGACAGGCCCTTGAGCGCCAGGGCGATGCGCACGCGGTAGGAGGTGGAGCTGTTGAAGAAACTGTGCAGTTGCATGCGGAACTCCCGGCCTCAAGCCATCTGGACGCTGATGGTGCCCAACCCGTCCACGCCGCCGACCATCTTGTCGCCGCGCACCACGGGGCCCACGCCTTCGGGCGTGCCCGTGTAGATGAGGTCGCCGGCTTCGAGGCGGAAGTATCTGGACAGGTAGGCGATGGTCTCGGCGACAGACCAGATCAGCTTGCCGATGTCGCTGCGCTGCTTGTCGGTGCCGTTGACCTGCAGCCAGATGCCGGCTTGTTCGATGCCGCTGACCGATTGCGCGGGATGGAGCGGTCCGATGGGCGCGCTCTGGTCGAAGGCCTTGCCCAGTTCCCACGGGCGGCCGGCTTCGCGCATTTTCATTTGCAGGTCGCGGCGCGTCATGTCCAGGCCGACGGCGTAGCCCCACACGTGCGCCAGCGCGTCGTCGACCGGGATGTTGGCGCCGCTCTTGCCGATGGCCGCGACCAGTTCGATCTCGTAATGCAGGTTCGACGTTTCAGGCGGGTAGGGCAGGGACAGCGTGGCGCCGTCGGCGACGGGGACCACGGCGTCGGCCGGCTTGCAGAAGAAGAACGGCGGTTCGCGGTCGGGGTCGAAGCCCATTTCGCGCGCGTGGGCGGCGTAATTGCGGCCGACGCAATAGACGCGGCGCACGGGAAAACGGTCCTGGCTGCCGGCGATGGGCACGGCGACGGGGGCGGCGGGAGCAAACACAAAAGACATGGATCACCCTTTGAAGGCGGGATAAGGATCAGGAAGGCGGGACTGCCGGCGATCAGCCGACGCGTTCTTCGCGCCACAGGCCCAGCGCGGCCTGCACCGGGCGGTCTGAATAGCTGAAGAGCGTGGCGTCCTCCAGCGCGGCCAGTTGGACGGGCATCCAGGACGGCGCCACGAAGACGTCGCGCGGACCGAAGAGGAATTCCTGGTCGCCGATGCGCGCCGAGCCCCGGCCTTCGACCACGCTGTAGACCGTGGAGTCGGTCGTGCGGAAGGTCTTGCCCTGAAAGCCCGCGGGCAGGAATTGCATGAACGTGGCCATCGTGGGCATGGGATAGCCGCCGTTGGCGGGGTTCAGGTAGCGCAGCTTGACGCCGTCCCAGGGATCGAGCTCGCCGTGGCGGTAGAGCGCGTCCAGCGCCTCGCGGCTGCGTTCGTAGGGGTAGTTGAAGATGGGCGACGTGCCGCTGGACACCTGGTGGCGCACGGGCGCCATGTTGTGGCCGAAGCGCGCCAGGCTGTCGCCTTCGGGGCGCGTGACCGGCTGGGTGGCCGAGGGGTAGTTTTCGGCAAACCCGGCGTCCAGGAAGCGCAGCAACGGGATGTCCAGGCCGTCGAGCCAGACCACGGGCTCGCCGCCTTCGACGGCTTCGGCGTTGCCGTGGTCGTGCCAGGTCCACGACGGCGTGATGATGAAATCGCCGGGGTGCATCGTGGTGCGCTCGCCATTGACGGCGGTGTAGGCCCCGCGGCCCTCGACGATGAAGCGCAGGGCCGATTGCGTGTGGCGATGGCTGGGCGCGATTTCGCCGGGCAGGATGAGCTGCAGGCCCGCGTACAGGCTTTGCGTGATACTGGCCTGGCCGGGCAGGCCGGGGTTTTCCAGGATCAGCACGCGTCGCACGGCTTCTTCCGCGGAAATCAGCGAGCCCGACGCCATGACGTCGTCGCGCACGTCGTCGTACTTCCAGATGGCAGGCACGCAGCGCGGCGCGGGCTGGCGCGGCACCAGGTTGTGCAGCGACTCCCACAGGGGCGACATGTGTTTCTTGGCGATGCGCGCGTAGTAGCGGGCGCGGTCCGAGGCAGCGCTGTCCGCGCTGGCGGGGTGGCCATCGTGCATGGTTGTCTCCGGTATGTCCGGCTATCGCCGGCTTCTACGGGCGGCCGCCGCGTGGGTTCGCGGCTGGTCCTGGTATGGAGACGATTATGCGCAAGCAGCTATGCGATTTGAAATGAATTTATCTTATTATCCATACGAATAAGAACATACCTACGAGACAACCTCCCCACCACGAGGGCCTGCATGGACTGGACCCACCGCTTGCGGCTGCGCAATCTGAAAATGCTGCTCAGCCTGGCCCAGACCCGCAACATCAGCCATTCCGCCGCCATGCTCAATACGACGCAGCCGGGCCTGTCGAAATGGCTGAAGGATCTGGAAGACGATATCGGACTGCCGCTCTTCGAGCGCCATGCGCGCGGCCTGCGCCCAACCCCGCACGGCGACGTGCTGATCGCGCATGCGCAGCGGGTGGAGTCGCAACTGGACCGCGCCAGCGCGGACATGGCGGCGCTGCGGGAGGGCGGCGGCGGCCGCGTGGTGATCGGCGCATCGGGCGCGTCCGCGTCCGACACGGTGCCGCTGGCGGTCATGAAGCTGTTGGAGCGCATGCCGCAGGCGCGGGTAAAGCTGGTGGAGGGCACCACGGACCGTCTGCTGGCGCAACTGGCGCAGGGCGACCTGGACATCGTGGTGGGGCGGTCCGCGCCCGAACACCATGACCCGGCCATCCGCTTCGAGGCCCTGTACCTGGAGCCCATCCATCTGGTCGCGCGGCCCCGGCATCCGCTCTTCGCCGTGGAGCGGCCAAGCTGGCAGGACCTGCTGTCTTATCGCTGGATCCTGTGGCCCAAGGGCACGCCCATCCGCAACGCCGTGGACGCGGCGCTGGCCGCGGCTGGCCAGGCGCCGCCGCCGGACCATGTGGAATCGAATTCGGTCACGGTCAATCTCACGCTCATCAACAACAGCGACATGATCGGCGTGGCCTCGCACCGCGCCGCGCTGCGCTTTTCGCAGATGCGCGCGATGCGCATCATCCCGGTGCGGCTGTCGGGATTCGGTTCGGTGGCCATGTACTGGCGCGAGGATGGGTTCCGGCCGTTGGCGGTGCAAGAGGCGATGGCGGCGTTGCGAAGCACGGTGGCCGAGCATGCGCCGGGAGTGACTCGCCCGTGACGCCCGCTCCCGCCCGCGGCCTGAACGCCCTGATCGCGCAGTGCCGCAGGCTGGAGGCTGCGCAGGCGCAGGGGCGGGATCCCGCCGCGTCGGCGGCGATGCACCGCTTCGTGGCGCAGATGGATGCGGGACGCACGCCGCCGGGGACGTGGTCTCCGCTGGTGCTGGCGGTGCTGGTGATGGGCGGCGGGCTCGGCGTCGGGATCGAGGTCTTGAGCCTGCTGATGCGCGGCGTGGGTCCGGCGCTGGCGGCATTCGCGCTGGTCGCGGTGTGCACCGGTACGGCGCTGGGTCTGGCGATCGGCGTGGTGATGATGATGGCCGGACAGGCCGCGGGCCTGGTGCTGCTGAAGCGGCTGTCGATCGGGCTGGTCATCGTCGGCGCGTTCGGCGTGATCGCCTGGACCCAGGGCGATGTGCAGGCCGTGGGACCGGTGGTGGCGTTGATGGGCGGCCTGGGCGCCTGGCTGGTGATGAACAGCGACGGGTTCTATGTGTACGCCGGGTACCGGATCGCTTTGCGGTATCTGGCGCGCAAGGCGTGAAGGCGGAGCAACGCCGGGGCGTTGCACCCCGGCGTTGCCCCGCTTTTCCGCTTACTTCGCCGCCACCTTCTCCGGCGGCACCGGGTTGTCCCAGCCGCCGCCGATGGCGCGGATGAGGCCGACGGTGGAGCGGGCCTGTTCGGCGCTGAGTTGGACGGCGACGCGCTGCTGCAGCAGGACGCTGCGGTCCGCTTCGATGACGTCGAGGTAGCTGATGGACCCCTCGCGGTACTGCGTGTGCGAGAGCTTCGCGGCGCGCGCGGCGGCTTCGACCGCGGCGTCCTGGGCCTTGGTCTGGTCCGCCAGGATGCGCAGGTTGGCGAGGTTGTCTTCGACTTCGCGGAACGCGTTCAGGACGGTCTGGCGATAGACGGCGACGTCTTCTTCGTAGACGGCGCGGGCGCGGTCCAGGCCGGCCTGGCGGCGGCCGCCGTCGAAGATGGGCATGGACAGCGCGGCGCCGACCAGGGGGCCCAAGAGGAACGTGCGGCTGGACCATTGGAACAAGTTGCCCAGTTCCGAAGATTCGTAGCCGAAGGCCCCGGTGATGTCCAGGCGCGGGAAGAACGCGGACTTGGCCGCGCCGACGCGGGCGTTGGCGGCGGCCATGGCGCGTTCGGCGGCGGCGATGTCGGGGCGGCGTTCGAGCAGGGTCGACGGCAGGCCGGCGGGGATGGACAGCGCGATCTTCTCGATGGGCTGCGGCGGCATGGTGAATTCCGACGGGGCGCGGCCCAGCAGCACGGCCAGCGCGTGTTCGGCGGTGGCGCGGCGGCGGTCGATGCCCAGGGCCTCGGATTGCGCGGAGGCCAGTTCAGCCTTGGCGCGCGCCAGGTCCAGTTCGCTGATGTCGCCGGCGTCGTAGCGGCGCTGGATGAGTTGCAGCGTTTCCGTGCGCAGCTTGACGGTCTGGTAGTACAAGCGGGACTCCGCGTCCTGCTCGCGCA
This sequence comes from Achromobacter sp. NFACC18-2, assembly GCF_900108985.1. NCBI lineage: Bacteria > Pseudomonadati > Pseudomonadota > Betaproteobacteria > Burkholderiales > Alcaligenaceae > Achromobacter > Achromobacter sp. NFACC18-2. The sequence continues at coordinate 63,917 of NZ_FNYM01000013.1, forward strand.
CCAGGAAGTAGGTGGTGGCGACGTCGGCCTGCAGGGCCAGCAGCACGGAGCGGTAGAGCGCCTCGCTTTGCTGGGCGTCGGCGGTGGCGGCGTCGACGGTGGACGCAACGCGGCCGAACAGGTCGGCCTCGTACGACACCGTGCCTTGCGCGCGCCAGGTGGTCACGGGCGAGGTCGACGTGCCGTCGGGCAGCCCTTGCGACACGGCCGAAGGGCGCTGGCGATTGGGGCCGAACCCGGCGTCCAGGCTGGGGAAGAAGCCGGACCGGGCTTCGCGCTGCAGGGCGCGGGCCTGGCTCAGCCGCGCGGCGGCGGCCTGCAGGTCCTGGTTGGCGCGCTGGGCTTCTTCTTCAAGCTGGTTCAGGCCTTCGTCGTTGAACACTTTCCACCACGCGCCGCGCAGCGCATCTTCGGACGGCTCGGCGGGCTTCCAGGAGCCGGCTTCGGACGCGGGCAGGGCGGCTTCCTTGAAGGCCGCGGGGGTGTCGGCCGAGGGCCGTTCGTAGGTCGGACCCACCGCGCAGCCGGCCAGCACGAGCAGCATGGCAAGCAGGGCGGATCCTCGGGTCAGTCTTTTGATCATGATGACGTTTCTCTTTGGCGCGCGTCCCGCCCGGCTGGACGGGACGCGCTGGCTTATCTTGTGCGTGCCGGCCTAGGCGTTGTGCTGCGTGGCGGGCGGCGCGTTCGGATCGACGTGGGGCACGCACACGGGCGCTTCATGCGGCGCGGCCGAGTGCAGCGTCTTGCCGCCGATGGAACGCAGCAGCACGTAGAAGACCGGCGTCAGGAACAGGCCGAACAGGGTCACGCCCAGCATGCCGAAGAACACGGCCACACCCATCGCATGGCGCATTTCAGACCCCGCGCCCGAGGACAGCACCAGCGGCACCACGCCCATGATGAACGCGATGGACGTCATCAGGATGGGACGCAGGCGCAGGCGGCTGGCTTCGATGGCGGCTTCCAGCGGTGTACGGCCATTCATCTCCAGTTCGCGGGCGAATTCCACGATCAGGATCGCGTTCTTCGCCGACAGGCCCACCAGCACCATCAGGCCGATCTGCGTGAAGATGTTGTTGTCGTTGCCGGTGAGATAAACGCCGGTCAGCGCCGCCAGGATGCTCATCGGCACGATCAGGATCACGGCGAGCGGCAGGGTCAGGCTTTCATACAGCGCGGCCAGCACCAGGAACACGAGCAGCACGCTGATCGGGAACACCCACAGGCCGGCGTTGCCCGCCAGGATCTGCTGGTACGTGAGGTCGGTCCATTCGAACTTGACGCCGCGCGGCAGCGTTTCCGCGGCGACGCGCTCGGCCGCGGCCTGCGCCTGGTCCGACGAATAGCCGGGGGCCGGACCGCCGTTGATGTCGGCGGCGGTGTAGCCGTTGTAGCGCACCACCATTTCCGGGCCGAACGTCTGCTTGACCGTGACCAGCGACGACAGCGGCACCATGTCGCCGGCGGCGTTGCGGGTCTTCAGTTGCAGGATGTCGTCGGCGTGGGCGCGGAACGGGGCATCGGCCTGCGCGCGGACCTGGAACACCCGGCCGAAGCGGTTGAAGTCGTTGACATACATGGAGCCCAGGTAGATCTGCATGGTGTCGAAGACTTCGGTCACCGGCACGCCCAGCTGCTTGGCCTTGACGCGGTCCAGGTCCACGTCGAGCTGCGGCACGTTGATCTCGTAGCTGGAGAACGTGGGGCCGAGTTCCGGCGTCTGGCGCGCTTTTTCCAGGAAGGCCTGTTTGGCCTTGTCGAGTTCGGCATAGCCGAGGGCCGAGCGGTCTTCGAGCTGGAGCTTGAAGCCGCCCAGCGTGCCCAGGCCCATCACGGGCGGGGGCGGGAACACGGCGATGAACGAGTCCTGGATGGCCGCGAACTTCTGGTTGAGCGACGCGGCGATGGCGTTGCCGGACAGGTTTGCGCTCTTGCGTTCGTCAAAGGGCTTCAACGTGACGAACACGATGCCCGCGCTGGAGCTGTTGGTGAAGCCGTTGATCGACAGGCCGGGGAAGGCGATGGCCGACTGCACGCCGGGTTCCTTCAGGGCGATGTCGCTCATGCGGCGGATCACGTCTTCGGTGCGGTCCAGCGAGGCGCCGTTGGGCAGTTGCGTGAAGCCGATCAGGTACTGCTTGTCCTGCGCGGGCACGAAGCCGCCGGGCACGAGATACGACACGCCGATGGTTGCGGCAACCAGCACGGCGTACACGCCCATGGCGCCCGCCTTGCGGCGGATGACGCTGGCCACGCCCGTGCCGTAGGACTCGGACGCGCGGCCGAACATGTTGTTGAACCAGTTGAAGAAGCGGCCGAAGACGCGGTTCATGCCGCGGGTCAGCCAGTCGGGCTTGTCGTGGTGGCTCTTGAGCAGCAGGGCCGACAGCGCGGGCGACAGGGTCAGCGAGTTGAACGCCGAGATCACCGTGGAGATGGCGATGGTCATGGCGAACTGCTTGTAGAACTGGCCCGTCAGGCCCGTCATGAAGGCGAGCGGCACGAACACGGCGCACAGGGTCAGCGCGATGGCGATGATGGGGCCGCTGACTTCGCGCATGGCGCGATACGTCGCGTCGCGTGGACTGAGCCCGGCCGCGATGTTGCGCTCGACGTTTTCGACCACCACGATGGCGTCGTCCACCACGATCCCGATGGCCAGCACCATGCCGAACAGCGACAGCGCGTTGATGGAGTAGCCGAACACCAGCAGCAGCGCGAACGTGCCGACGATGGAAACGGGCACCGCCAGCAGCGGGATGATGGACGCGCGCCAGGTCTGCAGGAACAGGATCACCACCAGCACGACCAGCGCGATGGCTTCGAGCAGCGTATGCACCACGGCTTCGATACTGGAGCGCACGAACTGCGTGGGGTCGTATTCGATGCGGTATTCCACGCCCGGCGGGAAGTCCTGGGCCAGCTCGGCCATGGCGGCGCGCACCTGGCTGGACACGTCCAGCGCGTTGGCGCCCGGCGACTGCATGATGCCCATGCCCACCGCCTGCTTGTTGTCCAGCAGCGAACGCAGGCCGTATTCCTGGGCATCGAGTTCCACGCGGGCCACGTCGGACAGGTACGTCACCGCGCCGTCCGGCGAGGTCTTCAGGATGATGTCGCGGAATTCCTCTTCGGTCTGCAGGCGGCCGCGCGCGTTCACGTTCAGTTGCAGCGGCACGTCGCCCGCCGTGGGCGAGGCGCCGATCACGCCCGCCGCCACCTGCACGTTCTGCTCGCGGATCGCGGCGACGACTTCGGACGCGGTCATGCCGCGCTGCGCGACCTTTTGCGGATCGAGCCACACGCGCATGGAGTAGTTGCCCGAGCCCCACACCGTCACTTCGCCCACGCCCGTGATGCGGGCCAGGCGGTCCTTCACGTTCAGGATCGCGTAGTTGCGCAGATAGGTGATGTCGTAGCGGTCATTGGGCGAGATCAGGTGGACCACCAGCGTCAGCGTGGGCGAGCTCTTGGCCGTGGTCACGCCCAGGCGCTGCACGTCCGGCGGCAGGCGCGGCAGCGCCTGCGACACGCGGTTCTGCACGAGCTGCTGGGCCTTGTCCGGGTCCACGCCCAGCTTGAAGTTCACCGTCAGCGTCAGGTTGCCGTCGCTGTTGGCCTGCGACTGCATGTACAGCATGTCTTCCACGCCGTTGATGGACTCTTCCAGCGGCGAGGCGACGGTTTCGGCGATGACCTTGGGGTTGGCGCCCGGATACTGCGCGCGCACCACCACCGACGGTGGCACCACTTCCGGGTATTCGGAGATGGGGAGCTGGAACATGGCCAGGAGGCCCGCCAGCAGCACCAGGATGGATAGCACGCCGGCGAAGATCGGCCGGTCGATGAAGAATTTCGAGATATTCATGGACGTTCTCGTTAGACGCGTCGGCTCAGTTCTGCGCCGAGGCGGTCTGGACCGGGTTGCCGGGGCCACGCTTGGCGGCAACCATGGGGACGACGGTCGGGGTCACGGCGTCGCCGGGACGGATGCGCTGCAGGCCGTTGACGACGATGCGTTCGCCGGCGGCCAGGCCCGAATCGACCACGCGCAGGCCTTCCTGGTTGGCGCCCAGCTTCACCTGGCGGTACACGGCGTGGTTCTTGTCGTCCAGCACCAGCACGAAGCGCTTGTCCTGGTCGGTGCCGATGGCGCGTTCGTCGATCAGCACGGCCGCGCGCGGTTCGCTGCCGCCCAGGCGGATGCGGGCGTAGAGGCCCGGCAGCAGCGTGCCGTCGGCGTTGTCGAACTCGGCGCGCACGCGAATGGTGCCGGACGTGGCGTCCAGCCGGTTGTCCACCGACTGCACGACGCCCGTGCGCGAGTAGCCGTCTTCATTGGCCAGGCCCAGTTCCACCGGCACCGAACCGGCGCGGCCGTTGCGGGCGGGGTTCACGTAGCGCAGGAACGTCTGTTCGTCCACGTCGAACGAGGCGTACATCTTGGACACCGACACCAGCGTGGTCAGCGGCACCGACGTGGCGCCGGCGGCGACCACGTTGCCGACCGTGACTTCGGCGCGCGACACGCGGCCATCGACCGGCGCCTCGATGCTGGTGTAGCCCAGGTTGAGCTTGGCGTAGTCCAGCGCGGCCTGCGCGCCCTGCAGGTTGGCGGCGGCTTCGCGCGCGGCGTTCTGCTTTTCCTCGAAGTCGCGGCGGGCGATGGCGTTGTCGGTCAGCAGGCGCTTGCCGCGGGCCAGTTCCGACGCCGTGTAGGCGGCGCGGGCCTTGGCGGCCGTCAGCGCGGCGGCGGCGCGATCCACCTCGGCCGCGTAGGGGCGCGGGTCGATGGTGAAGAGCACGTCGCCCTTCTTGACGATGCTGCCGTCCTGGAAGTGCACGGCGGTCAGCGTGCCGGACACGAGCGGGCGGATGTCGACGCGGTCGATCGCTTCCAGGCGGCCGGAGTAGCGCTGCCAGTCGACGATGGTCTTGTTGACGACTTCGGCGACCTCGACCGGGGGCGCGGCGGGGGCGCCCTGCGCCATGGCGACGTTGCCGCCCGCGGGGCCGCGGGTCAGGGCATAGCCGCCGCCGGCCGCCAGCACGGCTGCAAAGACGACGAGCACAGCAATACGATTACGCGAAACCATGATGTTTCCTTGAGTGGTTTTCAGGGTCGAAAGCGCGCTTGCCCGAAAAGCCTGGGGCGCAGGCGGCGGCGCGACGGGTATGCCAATCCTGAGAATCCGGGGCCGGTAGGGTATGTTGCGGTGCAACATCGGCCGGGGTCGGGTATCCGGCGGCGGCGGGCGCCTGATCAGGGCGGGTCGCTGCGGGGTCGGAGTCTGAGGGTTGACATGCCCTGTGATGGCGCCGGGCGGCAAGGGCACTTCAAGATGGGTTGCATTTTGAGTGTTTTGTCCGGACGGATAAACCTGTCTATCTCGGCAACACTATTCGTGGAGAATGACTAATCCGCGCCGGAATCGGGTTATGCTGCGTTCACCCCGACTTATTTGCCCAAAGGACACCCTTGCCATGGACCGTTTTCAGGCGATGCAGGTGTTTGTGCGCGTCGTGGACGCCAATAGCTTCACCCGGGCGGCCGACAGCCTATCGCTTCCGCGCACCACCGTCACGACCATCATCCAGAACCTCGAACGCCTGCTGGGCGTGCGTCTGCTGAACCGCACGACGCGCCGCATCGGCCTCACGCCCGACGGCGCGGGCTATTACCAGCACTGCGTGCGCATCCTGGCCGACGTGGAAGAAACCGAGGCGTGCTTCCAGGAAGCCGCCCTGCGCCTGAAAGGCCGGCTGCGCATCGATGTGTCGACCTCCATCGGCCGGCTGATCCTGATCCCCTCATTGTGTGATTTCCACGACAAATACCCGGACCTCGAACTGGTGCTCGGGCTGGGCGACCGCCCCGTCGACATGGTCCAGGAAGCCGTGGACTGCGTGATCCGCGCCGGCGACCTCGAAGATTCCAGCCTGGTCGCCCGCCGCATCGGCACCCTGCAGACGGTGACCTGCGCGTCGCCCTCCTACGTGGCCCGCCACGGCATGCCGCAGACGATCGAATCGCTGCGCGACCACCATGCGGTGCATTATTTCTCCAGCCGCACCGGCCGCAACTGCGCCTGGGACTTCAAGGTGGACGGCAAGCACCAGGAAGTGGACATGAAGGGGACGGTGGCCGTGAACGAAGCGGGCGCCTACCTGGATTGCGGGCTGAAAGGCTTTGGTCTCATCCAGACGGCGCGCTACATGGCGCTGCCCCACCTGCAGTCGGGCGAACTGATTGAAGTCCTGCCCCAATGGAAGCCCAGCCCCACGGCCATATCCGTGCTGTACCCGCAGAGCCGGCAGTTGTCGCCCAAGGTGCGCGCCTTCACCGACTGGGTGGCCGAGCTTTTCGCCGGTTGCCCGCTGCTCAGCGGCCGCGACGAAACCGATCCGGCCGCGGCGTCCTGCGCGGTGTATCAGCGCAACCAGGGGCTTCCCATGGCCGCCCAGCCGCACGTCCCCGCGATTCCTGCCGCGCCCGCCATGGCGCCGCGCCGCCGCACCGCGCGCGAAGAAGCCGCGGAGTACGTGCTGTAAATACGCCCCGACGCGATATCCCCATGGCGGGCCGGCGGTTTCGCCATGGGCAAAAAGCACGGGAAACCCCGTAGTAAATACAGCCCTTGCGTCCCTCGTATCGGGTGAAACGTCTGTATAGTCCGACAGTCAAAGCCTACAACGCCCTTAAACTGTCGATCGCGCTATGCAGCCTGTTCTACCCGCTTACCTGATCGCCCGTTGGCTGTTGCTGCTTGTGCTGTTGGCGGGGGTTTACTTTCTTAGCGGATTCCTGGTTCCGGCCCTGGCGGCGCTGATCATCGGTCTGGCCAGTTGGCCGCTCTACCAGCGCCTCGTCGTCCGATGCGGGGGCCGCACGGCGGTGGCGGCGTCGCTGGCGTTGCTGGTGGTCGTCGTCGTGTTGATCGTGCCGATGTCGCTGGCCCTGTCCTATGCCATCAAGGAAGCCAGTGCGTTCGTCGCGTGGGCCATAGCGGCCAACCGCCACGGGGTGGACGTGCCCGCGTGGATCTCGTCCTTGCCGGTGGTGGGCGATCGCCTGTCCCAATACTGGGAATCCTATATCGGCCAGCCCCACGCGCTGGGCGCGCTGGTCGAAGCCGTCAGCGGCGAACACCTGGGCAATATCTACCGCATGGCGCTGGCCGCCACGGGCAACGTCTTTCAGTTGCTGCTGACGGTCCTCTTCATGCTGATCACGCTGTTCTTCGTCTACAAGGACGGCATCCGCATGGTGGCCCAATTGGACGTCCTGGGCGAACGCATCCTGCCCGCGCGCTGGCAGCGCTTCTCGCGCGTGGTGCCGGCCACCATCAATTCCACCGTCACCGGCATGGGGCTGATCGCCCTGGGCGAGGGGCTGGTCCTGGGCGTCGCCTACTGGATCGCGGGGGTTCCGTCACCGGTCCTGCTGGGCGTGGTCACCGGCTTCATGGCCCTGATCCCGGGCGGCGCGCCGTTGTCCTTCACCCTGGTGTCGCTGTACCTGGTGGGCTCCGGCCACGTGGTGGCGGGCATCGCGCTGATGGTCTGGGGCAGCGTCGAACTCTTCATCGTCGACAAGACCCTGCGTCCGCGCCTGGTGGGCGGCCCCGTGAAGCTGCCGTTTTTGCCCACGTTCTTCGGGCTCGTGGGCGGCGTGAAGACCATGGGCATCGTCGGGCTCTTCGTCGGTCCCGTGCTGATGGCGCTGCTGGTGGCCGTGTGGCGTGAATGGGTGCACCATGAAGTCCAGGAGCGCGACGCCGCCCGCCTGAACCCGCCGGCCAGCCAGCCCGGGAAAACGCCCGCTGCCTGACCCGGCGTTTTGGTAATCTAGCCGTCCCGCGTCGACCGGCGCCTCGCCCGGTGCGCGCCTGCCCGCATGCAGACGCGTCGCATACGGCGCGGGCTGTGAGGATCGAGATGTCCGGGTTACTGCCTGATGAACAGATAGCCGTCCTGCGCGAGCAGGGGTTTGTGGTGGCGCGCCAATTCGCGAGCCAGGAGCAGGTCGCCGCGCTGCGCGCCCTCGCTGAACGCCACTTGCGCGACCACGTCGCGCCCATCGAATACGAAGCCGACCTGCGTTACCCCGGCGCGCCCGAATCGCGCGCTGCCGAGGGCGGGCTGACCGTGCGCCGTCTGCTGGGCGCCTACGCCCGGGACCCGCTGTTCGCGCAATGGGCCACCGATCCGCGCATCGCGCAGTGGCTGTCGCGGTATTTCCAGGAAACGCCGGTGCTGTCCACCGTGCACCACAACTGCGTGATGACCAAGCATCCGGCCTACGGCAGCCTGACGGGCTGGCATCAGGATATCCGCTACTGGTCGTTTTCCGATACCGACCTGGTGTCCTGTTGGCTTGCGCTGGGCAACGAAACGCGCGCCAATGGCGGCCTCTCGTTCATCCCGGGCTCGCACGCGGCGGCCTTCACGCCGGCGCAGTTCGACGAAAAGAAGTTCTTCCGCGAGGACGCGCCCCAAAACGCCGACTGGATCGCTCGCGCGGTCTGCCCGGAACTCCAGCCCGGCGACGTGGTGTTCTTCCATTGCCGCACGCTGCACGCCGCGCAGGGCAATGCCAGCGACCGCGTGAAGCTGTCGGTGGTGCATACCTATCACCCCGCCTCTTGCCATCCCCTGCCTGGCTCGCGCTCGGCCTCGCAGCCGGGGGTGCCGCTGGCGGATGCCTAGAGGGCGTGGCGATTAAAGTAATTGAAATCTGCTATTAGTGATTGAATTACAATTAATTCGAGCGCAGTACGCGACCGCAGTACGCGACCGCAGCACGTGACATGAGCCCGGCAAATCCCGTGTCGCGCTGATTCTTGCGCCGCCTCCCTATCATCACTCCATAGGCTGCCCCCGTGCGCACACCACCTTCAGACGACACGCAAACGCCGCAGGCGCCGACCGAGACCCGGTCGTCGCTGTTCGTAGGCTCCACCGAAAAAGCCTTCCAGGTGCTGCACGCGTTCGACGGCCCCAAGCGCCACATGACCCTGGCCGACATTGCCCGCGCGTCGGGCCTGGACCGCAGCGCGACGCAGCGCCTGGTCTACACGCTGGAAACCCTGGGCTACCTGCGCCGCATCCCCGACACGCGCAACTACGGGCTGACGCCGAAGGTGCTGCAGTTTTCGTACAACTACGTGCGCGCGAACGAACTGATCGACAAGGCGTCGCCCTATCTGCTGGACATCAGCCGCACGCTGGGCGAGACGACCAACCTGCAGGAACTGGACGGCCACGAGATTGTTTTTGTCGCACGCTTTCCCGGCCACCACCTGGTGAACGTGGACATCGCCGTGGGTAGCCGCCTGCCGGCGTATTTCACGGCATCGGGCACGGCGATCCTGTCCCGGCTGTCCGAGGAACATCGCCGCGAAATCCTGGCGCAGACCCGGCTGGAACCGATCACGCCGTACACCGAAGTGAACCCGGACAAGCTGCAGGAGCGGGTGCAGCGCGTGGCCGAAAAGGGCTACGCGGTCATCGTCAATGAGACGGTGCTGGGCGATATCTCCGTTGCCGCGCCGGTGATCGATCATCGGGGATGGGCGGTGGCGGCGATCAATATTTCCGTGCCGACGACGCGGTGGACGGTGGCACGCGTGGAAGCCGAACTGGCGCCGCACGTGCAGGTGGCGGCCACGTCGATATCGAAATCGAAGTTCTCGGGCTATTCGAGGTGACGGGGGCTTCCCGATCACCCCGATCATTCCATTCGTCCAGGCATCCGGGAAGCTGAATCCACGGGTGCCCGGTGAGGCACCTCAGACCCCCTCAAACTCCTTCAAACTCCCGGAGCAACGGCTTCAGCGCCTCACGCAAGGCCGCCTGCAACCCATCCGCCGGCGCCACCAGCGGATCCAGCACCTCCGGCGCATTCACGCCGATCAAATCCATGACCGACTTCATCGGCCCCGGATTCGTCTCCGCAAACGCCAGGTTCATCAGCGGAATCAGCCGCCGATGCAGTTCCATCGATTCGCGCGTGCGCCCCGAAGCTCCCAGCTCGTACACCTTGCGCCAGGCCGACGGCAGCAGGCTCGCCGTCACCACGATCCCGCCCCGCGCGCCGGCCGCCAGATGCACCGGCAGCAGGGTGTCCTCTCCGCTCAACACCGCAAACGACTCATCCACGCCCGCCACCGTGCGCAGGAAGTGGTACATGTCGGTATTGCAGGCCTTCATCCCGATGATGTTTTCGTGCCGCGACAGTTCATGCAGCACTTCCGGCGCGATCGCGATGCGCGTGCGGTAGGGGATCTCGTAGATCATCACCGGCAGCGGCGAGGCGTCCGCATAGCGCAGGAAGTACTCGCGGATGCCCGCCTGCGTGGGCGTCGTGTAATAGGGCGTCAGCACCATCAGCGCATCCGCGCCCGCGTCCGCGAACTCCTTGCCCGCCTGCAACGCATCGTGAAAGCCCGGGTCCAGCACGCCCGGAATCACCGGCACGCTGCCGGCCACGGCGTCGACCGTCAGCTTGCACATCCGGATGCGCTCCGCGCGGGCCAGCGCGCCATACTCGCCCGTGCCGCCCAGCGGCACGATGCCATTGATGCCCTGCTTGAGCAGATAGGCGATCAGCGCCTGCGCGGCCGGGATGTGGATCGTGTCGTCGGCGTGGACGGGGGTCGGGATGGCGGGGAAGACTCCGCGCAGTTGTGTTGCGTTCAGCATGTTGCAAATCCTAGAGGGTGAAACGAGCGCGGATCAGTGGGCCAGGCTGCGGCGGCGCAGCCGGTCGGCCAGCCAGATCAGCGCGGCAATGAAGATGAAAAGGCAGGTCGAGACCGCGGCGATCACCGGGGAGATCTGCAGCGTGACTTCGTCCCAGAACTGCTTGGGCAGCGTCGCGTTCAGCCCGCCCGAAGCGAACAGCGCGATCGTCAGTTCGTCGAACGAGGTCGCAAACGCGAACAGGAACGACGACAAGAGGCCGGCGCTCAGGATCGGGAAGGTCACGAAGCGCAGCGTCGACCACGGGCCCGCGCCCAGGCTCTGCGCCGCCAGATCCAGGCGCGTATCGTAATTGCGCAGCACCGCCATCATGGTGATCACCACGTAGGGCACCGCCACGACCGTGTGCGCCAGGATCAGCCCGATGGTCGAACCCACCAGCCCCACACGCGCAAAGAAATAGAACATGCCCACCGCGATGATCATGCGCGGCACCACGATCGGCGACAGCACGAAGGCCAGCATCGCCGACTTGCCCCGCATGTTCGCGCGCACCAGCAGGAACGCGGCCGGCGTGCCGATCAGCATCGCCAGCAGGCCCGTGCCCACGCCCACGATCAGCGACCGCGTGATCGCCTGCATCCAGACGGGCGAGGTGAACATCTGCTCGTACCACTGCAGCGAAAATCCCTTGGGCGGCCACGTCAGGCCGGAGCCCGAATCGAACGACAGCGGAATCATCAGGAAGGCGGGCGCGGCCAGGAACGCCAGCACCAGCAGGACGATCCACCACAGCGTGCGCGACTGGCCGGTGCCCGACACCGAGCGGCGCAGGCGTGCGGGCAGCAGGGCGAACAGCGCATCGGACACATTGGCCAGCACGGTCAGCACCGCCTCGCCCGCGCGCCGCGACAGGCTTTGCGTGCCCGACGCGCGCACCCGGGTCGACGCGCCGCCGGCCATCGTCGACAGGCCCAGCACCTTGTCGTAGATCGCGAACACCACCAGCACCACCACCAGCAGCAGCACCGACACGGCGCCCGCGAACTCCCAGTTCAGCGTCTGCTGGACCTGGTCGATGATGATCTGCGTGATCATCGTCTCCTTGCGTCCGCCCAGCAGCGCGGGCGTGATGAAAAAGCCGATGGCGGTCACGAACACCATGATCGCCGCGGCGGCCACGCCGGGCATCGACAGCGGGAAATAGATCTTCCAGAACGCCGTGCCGGGCCGCGCGCCCAGCGTGGACGCGGCGCGGGGCAGGTTGCGGTCGATGTTCTCCATCACGGACAGCATCGTCAGCACTGCCAGCGGCATCAGCGCGTGCACCATGCCCACCAGCACGCTGCCGAAGTTGTAGAGCAGGTTGGCGGGCGCATCCAGGATGCCCAGCGCCTGCAGCAACTGGTTCACCACGCCGTTCCTGCCCAGCAGCACGACCCACGCAAAGGTGCGCACCAGGAAGCTCGTCCAGAACGACAGCAGCACCCAGAACAGCAGGGACGTCTTGCGCCTGGCCGACAGGCTGGAGATCAGGTAGGCCACGGGATACCCCGCCACCACGGAAAAGAACGTCGTCCACAGCGAGATCTTCAACGTGATGAGCAGCACATTCACGTAGACCGACGACGCGAAGAGCTTCTGATACTGCGCCAGGCTGAAGCCCTGTTCGCCAAAGACGCTCAGCAGCAGCAACTGGCCCACGGGGTAGATCAGCAGCACCACCAGCAGCAGGACCAGGGGCGCGGCCATCAGGAAGTGGCGGCGGCCCGGGCTCATGCGTTGACGGGGTTTGGCAAGGGTTGTCATGGGATCACTCCGCGATGGCCACCGCATCCGCGGCCGCCCAGCTCACCGACAGCGGCTGCCCGATGTCGTAGTGCTCGGCCTGGCGCTGCGTGGGGTAGGCCACGACGACCGGCCCGGCATCGGCGGCGCCGGTGTCCAGGTAGAGCTTGGTCAGGCTGCCCGTCACCATCACGTCCAGCAGCTTGCCGGTCAGCGCGTCGCCCGCGGCGCCGGCCGCGCCGACGCGCAGGTTCTGCGGGCGCAGCATCACGGTGACCTTCTGGCCTGCCTGGATGGGCGCGCCGTTGGACAAGGCCTGTCCCGTCACGCCCTGATGGGCGAGCTTCACGGACAGAGTCTCGCCGTCGACCGCCGTCACCACGCCCTGCAGCAGGTTCGATTCGCCGAGGAAGTCGGCCACGAACAGCGTGCGCGGACGGAAATACAGGTCGGCCGGCGTGCCGAGCTGCTCGATGGCCCCGCCGTTCATCAGACAGATGCGGTCCGACATCGTCATTGCCTCTTCCTGGTCATGCGTCACGTAGACGATGGTCGTGCCCAGTTCGCGGTGGATGCGCTTGATCTCCAGCTGCATCTGGTCGCGCAGCTTCTTGTCCAGCGCGCCCAGCGGTTCGTCCATCAGGATGATCGCGGGGCGGTAGACCATGCAGCGGGCCAGCGCGATGCGCTGCTGCTGTCCGCCGGACAGTTCGCGCGGCAGGCGCGACGCCACATGGGGCAGCCGCACCATTTCCAGCGCCTCGAGCGCGCGGTGGCGGGCCTCGGCGGCGGGCACCTTGCGCATCTTGAGCGGAAACGCGATGTTCTCCTCGATCGTCATGTGCGGGAACAGCGCGTAGTTCTGGAACACCATGCCGATATCGCGTTCGTAGGGGGCGCCGTAGGTCACGTCGACGCCGTCGATCAGCACGCGGCCCTCGTCGGGCTGGGCCAGGCCGGCGATCAGGCTCAGGAGCGTGGTCTTGCCGGACCCGGAGGGACCGAGCAGGGTCAGGAACTCGCCGCGGGCGACGTCCAGGTGCGTGGGCGCCAGCGCGACGAATTCGCCATAGCGTTTGCCCAGGCCCGAGATTTGCAGATTGGAAGAAGACATGGTGTTCGACACAAAGAGAATTGGCCCCGCGCCGCCCAGCGTGCGCGCGCGGGTTGCAGGCTTACTTCAGCACCCAGCCGTTGAAGCGCTCGATCACGTCGCGCTGCTTGTCCAGCCAGTACGCCGCATTGATGTGCAGGCCGTTCTTGATGTTGTCCGGGTGCGTGGGGCAATTGCGCGCCACGTCGGCCTTGATGTAATCGAACGCGGCGGGCTGCGTGACGCCCGCGGCGAAAAACTCCACCAGCGCGGCCTGGCGCTTGGGATCGGAGGCAAATTTGATGAATTCGCGGCACGCGTCGGCGTTGGGCGAGCCCTTCAGGATCGCCCAGTTGTCGCAGCCCCAGATGTTCTGGTCCCACACGATCTGCACCGGCGCGCCATTGGCGGCGGCCGACTGCGCCCGCGACACCCACGTGGCGATCATGTCCACCTCGCCCGAGCCCAGCATCTGCTCGACCTGCGCGCCGGTGTTCCACCACACGTCGACGGACGGCTTGATCTTGTCCAGGCTGGCCAGCGCGCGGTCGATGTCGCACGGATAGACCTTGTCGGTCGGCACGCCGTCGGCCATCAGCGCCTGCTCGATGGTGTCGAACGGGTGCTTGCGCAGGCCGCGGCGCCCCGGAAAGTCCTTCACGTTCCAGAAGTCGGCCCACGAGGCCGGGGCCTTGCGGCCCTTGAAGGCGTCCGTGCGGTAGGCCAGCACCGTGGTGTAGACGTTGTTGCCCACGCCGTAGGGCGACATGTACTGCTTGGGGATGGTGGCCACGACCGGATCGGACTCCAGGCCGTGTTTTTCCAGGTACACCTTGCCGCCTTCGGTCAGCATCAGGATGGCGGGTTGGCTGATCTTGGCCATGTCCCAGGTGTAGTTGCCCGTATCCACCATGCTGCGGATCTGGGCGGTGGGTTCGGCATTGGCCTGCACGCCCACGACCTGGATGCCGGTGGCTTCCGAGAAGGGCTTGTAGAACACCGCGCCATACGCCTTGCTGTAGATCCCGCCGTCATCGCGCACGACGATGCGCTTGGAGGCGGCGCGCGAGGGCGTCCAGATCATGGGCATGGCCAGCGCGGCGGCGCCGGCGGCCACGGTCTTGAGCGCGTTGCGGCGCGAGGCGTTGTGGGAGGTCGATTTCATGGAAGACTCCTGCGGGTCAAAGACGACGGATCGGGAACGACGGCTCAGGGCAGCAAGCGGCCGGGATTGAAGAGGTTGGAGGGATCGAAGGTGGCTTTCAGCGCGCGCATCATGTCCAGTTCGACGGCAGACTTGTAGTGCGCCATCTCGGCCAGCGACGTGCGGCCCACGCCGTGTTCGGCGCTGAACGTGCCGCCCAGCGCATCGGCCACGTCGTTGACGGCGCGCCGGATGGCGGCGGCCATGGCGTCGCGGTCGGGCAGTGCATCCCAGGCGGCGAAGGTGAAGAAAGGAATGAAATGGACGTTGCCGTCGCCCAGGTGCGCCACGATCAGCACGGGCAGGTCTGGCACCAGGCGGCGCACGGCGAGGGTGGCTTCATCGATGAAGCGCGGGACGCTGGACACGGGCACCGCGCTGTCGGTGGTCAGGCCGACGCCCGCCTTCTTGTTGCCTTCCGACACGCTGTGGCGCACTTCCCAGAGCGCGGCGCGCTGCGTGTCGTTGCTGGCCACCACCGCGTCGTGCAGCAGGCCCTGCTCGGAAGCCTGTTCCAGGATCTGTTGCAGCAGGTCCTGCAGGCCGGCGCCGTCGCCGGTGTCGGACAGTTCGACCAGCACGTGCCAGGGATGCGCCCCGGCCAGCGGATTCTTGCGGCCGGGCACGTGTTCCATCACGACGTCGAGCTGGTTGCGGTCGATCATCTCGAAGGCCGACAGACGCGAACCGCAGGCATCCTGGAACCGGCCCAGGATGTCCAGCGCGGCCTGCGGACTGTCGGGCGCCAGCCACGCCACGGCGTGGGCGGTGGGCAGCGGATGCAGCTTGAGCACCGCGGCGGTGACGATGCCCATCGTGCCCTCGGCGCCGATAAACAGGTGCTTCAGGTCGAAACCCGTGTTGTTCTTGCGCAGGGCGGTCATGCCATTCCAGATGCGGCCGTCCGGCAGCACCACTTCCAGGCCCAGGATGTTGTCGCGCGTATTGCCGTAGCGCAGCACGCCCGTGCCGCCCGCATTGGTCGCGATGGTGCCGCCGATCTGGCACGAGCCTTCCGCGCCCAGGCTGATCGGATAGAGACGGCCGCTCGCGGCGGCGGCTTCCTGGATCGTGGCCAGCACGCAGCCGGCTTCGACCTGCATGGAGTTGTTCGCCGCGTCGATGCCGCGGATCCTGCGCATGCGGGACAGGTTCACGATGACGGGCGGGGTGCCGTCCGCCGCCGGGACCGCGCCGCCGCACAGGCTGGTGTTGCCGCCTTGCGGCAGCACCGGCGTGCCGTGCAGGTTGCACAGGCGCACGATGTCCGACACCTGCTGCGTATTGCCGGGCAGGGCCACGCACAGCGCCGGGCCCTTGTACCGGCCGCGCCAGTCCTCGGTGTAGCCGGCGGTGTCGACTTCGGAATGAAGAATGGCGTCCTGGCCCAGTGCCTGGGTCAACGCGTCTAGCAGGGTGATGCCGTTGGTCATGTCTGTGGTCCCGAATGGAGCTGGCGCGTCGGTGCACGCCCCAGCGCATTGAGGCACAGCATACGATTACTTAAATCGCTTTTCGATTTGATTAATCGTCATGCAATTGATTCTAGGGTATGTCCTAGGCGTTGAAACCGCAGGTCAACGCGGGGGCTGCACAAGAGGACTTGGACGCGGCCCGCGATTCTGGCAAGGTTGCGCGCGGATGTCCCGGCAGGGGGCCGCTGTCGTGAGGTCTAATGGGTGACCCGGATTGCTCCCGCCGGATCGAGCGAAATACAATTGGATCGCTCGAAATGAAATTTATATGGCATCCCCTGGGCGGACAGCCGGCGGTTCGGATCCGGGTACGGCCGCAACGGGTTATCCGCCGCGCCGGGACGCGGCCACGCGGCCCTGGCGATTCTGCGCGACGAACGGGACAATGCCGCTTAGACTCGGGGCCGCACCTGGCGGGCGCAGGACGCCCAGGCCGTGCGCAAGCGAGAGACCCGACCTGCAATCCCTATTCCGGAACTGAAAAGCATCATGCGTGAAAAGATCGTCTTCATCGGCGGCGGCAATATGGCCTCCGCCATCATCGACGGCCTGCTCGGCCAGGGCCGGGCGCTGACCGATTTCCTGGTGGTCGAGCCCTATGCGCCCACGCGCGAGGCGCTGACCGCGCGCGGCCTGCCGTGCCAGGAGACCGTCACCGCCGACATCGCCGGCGCCGCGCTGTGCGTGCTGGCCACCAAGCCGCAGGTGCTGCGCGAAGCCTGCGGCCAGGTGCGCCAGCATTTGCCCGCCGAAGCCACCGTGGTCAGCATCGCCGCGGGCGTCGAACTTGCCGCGCTGTCGGACTGGCTTGGCGGCCACGCGCGCATCGTGCGCGCCATGCCGAACACCCCGGCCAAGGTGGGCCTGGGCATGACCGGCCTGTACGCCACGCCGGCCTGCGGCCAAGTCGAGCGCGATCGGGTCGACGCGCTGTTTGCCGCTGTCGGCGAACGCATCTGGACCGAGACCGAAGCCATGATCGACGCCGTCACTGCGGTGACGGGCAGCGGTCCCGGCTACGTGTTCCACTTCATGGCGGCGCTGGAAAAGGGCGCCGTGGAGCTGGGCTTCGCGCCGGCCGACGCCCGCCGTCTGGCGGTCGCGACGTTCCGCGGCGCGGCCGGACTGGCAGTCAGCGAGGATGTGCCGCTGACCGAGTTGCAGGAGCGCGTCACCTCCAAGGGCGGCACCACCTATGCCGCGCTGTCGCACATGCAGGAAGCGGGCGTGGCCGTGGCCATCGCGCAGGCCGTGCACAAGGCCGAGCAACGCGCGCGCGAACTGTCGGCGGGGTAGGGCCCCAGGGCCCGGCCCGGCGGCGCGCCGGGCCATCAGCGTCGCCGGCCCAGCAGCCACAGCAAAGCGGCCGCCGCCAGGATGGCCGCGACGTTGAACTGCATGGCCGAGGCGAACGCGTGCGCATGGCGCTCGGCCGCGCTCGCGTGCGCGTACGCCTCCAGCGTGCCGCCATACAGCATGCCGGCGGCCGACACCCCCAGCGCGGCGCCCACCTGCTGCAAGGTCGAGACCACGCCTGCCGCCATGCCGGCCTGGCGGTCCTGGACCAGCCCCATCGCCAGATTCACCAGCGGCGTGTTGACGGCGCCCTGCGCCGCGCCCAGCCACACCAGCGCCGGCAGCAGCGACCAGGGCTCCAGATGGGCGCCGGCGCTGCCCGTCTGCAGCATCAGCGCGGCCGTGGCCCCGCCGTACAGCAGGGCGGCCAGCGCGATCGCCCGGGTTCCGTACCTGGCGACCAGCCGCGGCGCGGCCATCGACCCCGCCACGAACCCGACGCTGGCCGGCGCGAAGATCAGGCCGGCCGTCAGCGCGTCGCGTCCGAAGCCGGTCTGCACCAGCAAGGCATAGCAAAGAAACATGGCGCTGGCGGTGGAGAACACCAGCATCACGACGAGGCACCCCGCCGCAAAGCGGGGCTGCGCCAGCAAGGCCATGTCCACCAGCGGCGCGCCGCCCCGTGCGGCGATGCGGCGCTGCAGGCGCGCGAAGGCCGCCAGCGCGGCCGCCGATGCCGCGCCGCAGGCCAGTGTCCAGGCCGGCCATTGGCGCGCGGGGCCCTCGATCAGCGCGAGCAGCAGCAACGCCAGTCCCAGCCCCACCAGCGCCGCGCCGGGCCAGTCCATCGCCGCGCCCGAGGGCTCGACGGACTCGGGCATGTGGCGAGCCAGCCAGCAAGCCAGCAGCCCCAAGGGCAGGTTGACAAGGAAGATGGCGCGCCACGCCAGGCCGAACAGATCGGCATGGACGATCCATCCGCCGAGCACCTGTCCGGCGATGGCGGCCAGCCCCAGCGTCATGCCCAGCAACCCGAACGCCCGCCGCCGCGCGTGTCCGTCGTAGCTGACGCGGATCAGCGCATACACCTGCGGGAACAGCATCGCCGCGGCCGCGCCTTGCAGGATGCGCGCGGCGATCAATGTGCCGGGCGTGGGCGCCAGGCCGCACAGCGCGGACGCCAACGCAAAGCCCGCCATGCCCAGCATGGACAGCCGGCGCCTGCCGTGCCGGTCGCCCAGCCGGCTGCCCGCGATCAGCAGCACCCCGTACGCCAATTCGTAGGCGGCAATGATGAAGTTGATCTGCGCGAAGCTGGCCGACAGCGTGGCCTGCATGCTGGGTATCGCCACGTTCACGACGAAGAGGTCGAAGATCGTGATGAAGCCGCCGGAGAGCAGCACGGCCAGGCCGAGACGGCCCAGGGCCGGCGTGCCGGCGTGAGCTGCAGGGGCGGGTTCGCAGGCGGAGGGGAGGGTGGAGGTCGTCATGAAAGCGCCAGGAAAGTTCAGATCGGCGCTATTCTGGGCGGGCTTTTAGCCTTATACAATTTAGCTGCTTATGCTATTACTCCCTGCAATATGTCCATGACAGCACCTGCCCCCGCTCCCCGGTTGGCGCGTACGCGCGCCGACCTGTCCGAATTCCTGCGGCTGCGCCGCGAACGTCTCAGCCCCGCCGACCTCGGCCTGCCGCCCGGCCGGCGCCGCCGCACGCCCGGGCTGCGCCGGGAGGAGGTCGCGGCGCTGGCGGGTGTCGGACTGGCCTGGTACACGTGGTTCGAACAGGGCCGCAACATCAGCGTGTCGGCCGCCTTCCTGGAAAACCTGGCGCGCGTGCTGCGGCTGGACGATGCGGAGCGCCGCCACCTGTACCTGCTGGCGCACCAGCGTCCGCCCGCCGAGACCGGCCGCACGTGGTGCACGGTGCCCGCGCAGGTCCGCCGCCTGATGGATGACCTGCCCACGCGGCCGGCCTACATCCTGAACCTGCGCTGGGACGTGGTGCTGTGGAACGCCGCCGCGGACAAGGTGTTCGGTTTTTCGGCGCAGGCGCCTGGGCGCCGCAACCTGCTCTGGATGCTGTTCGTGGACCCTGCGATGCGCACCCGCTTCGTGGATTGGGCGGCGCAGGCGCCCCGCATGCTGTCCTCGTTCCGGCGCGATTTCGCCAGCGCCGCCGGTGTGTCCGACATTGCCGAACTGGTCGACGAGCTGGAGCGGGTCTCGCCCGATTTCCAGTCATGGTGGCGCGAGCACGACGTGCATGGCGCGTGCATGGGCCTGCGCAGCCTGCACGTGGAGCCGCTGGGCGATATCGCGTTCGAGCACGCCACGTTGAGTGTCGATGAAAGCCGCCATCTGCGGCTGGTCGTCTACGCGCCCGCGCCGGACGAGCCCAAGGCGGCGGACTTCGCCCGCTGGGTGCAAGCCAGCCCGGCCGCGTCAGGTGGCCCGGCGGGGTAGGCGGGTTGCGCGGGGTCTGGCGGGGTTGACGGCACCCAGTCTGTAGATATATCGTAAGAGCTATATCTTAAGATATATCGTCAGATACATCGTCAGATGCATCGCCGGAGCCCATCATGCGCCATTCCCATTTCATCGCCGCGTTCCAACGCGCCCTCGAGGGTCAGGGCCGCCACGGCCATTCCCACCCTCACGGCCCGCTTCCAAACGGGCTCGGGTGCCATCATCCTGCCGCTCCCCACGGCGCGCGTCCTCACCCCCGTCACGCCAGCGCGGGCGGCGACTGGTTCTCCGGGGCCCAAGACGGCCGCGGCGACGCCGATGGCTTCGGGGGCGACGGCCGGGGCTTCACCCGCAGCCGCAAGGTGTCCAGCGACGACCTGCAGCTCATGCTGTTGGGCCTGCTGGAACAGAACCCCAGCCACGGCTATGAACTCATCAAGGCGCTGGGCGCATTGAGCAACGGCTTCTACACGCCCAGCCCCGGCATGGTCTACCCCGCGCTGACCTATCTGGAAGAACTGGGCTACGCCACGGTCGAGCAGGAGGGGACCAAGAAGCGCTACCACCTGTCCGAGCCCGGCCGCGCGCACCTGGATGCCAACCGCGAGCGCCTGGAGCTGATGTTCAACAAGCTCAAGCACGTGGCCCGCAAGATGGACTGGATGCGCCAGGCCTGGAGCGGCCAGCCGCGCAGCACCGGTCCCGAGGGCGAGGATGCCCGCACCGGCTGGCTGCCCGAATTCGTGGCGGCGCGCCAGGCGCTCAAGCGCGCGCTGCTGGACCGCACCGACGCCACCCCCGCCGAACAACGACGCATCGCCGCCATCCTGGCGCGTGCGACCGACGCAATCACCGGCAAGACCGGCAACTGATCGCGTCCCCCACACTCTGGAGTTCCCATGACCCGTAGCGACCTGAACGTCGAGCGCGTTCGCCACCCCCTGAAGATGCGCCTGCTGACCGTGACGCGCGTGGAGCGCATTGCCGGCCTGCTGGCGCGCATCACCTTTACCGGCGAGGACCTGCAGGACTTCGTGTCCGCGTCCTTCGACGACCACGTGAAAGTCTTTTTCCCCGCCGATCCCGCGCTGGCGCCGGTGCTGCCCACCGCCGGGCCCGACGGCATCAAGTTCCCCGAGGGCGTGCCGCGGCCCGCCGCGCGCGACTACACGCCGCGCCGCTTCGACACCGAGCGGCAGGAGCTTGAGATCGAATTCGTGCTGCACGGCGACGGCCCCGCCTCGACCTGGGCCGAGCAGGCCCGGCCGGGCCAGCAGCTTGGCATCGGCGGCCCGCGCGGTTCGTTCGTGGTGCCCAAGGCGTTCGACTGGCATGTGCTGATCGGCGACGAGACCGCGCTGCCCGCCATCGCCCGCCGGCTTGAAGAACTGCCCGCCACGTCGCAGGCGCTGGTGCTGGTCGAAGTCCCCGCGCAGGCCAATGAAACCCCGCTGCCCACGTCCGCCAAGGCCTCGGTGCGCTGGCTGCACCGCAACGGCACCGCGCCGGGCTACAGCACGCTGTTGCTCGAAGCCGCGCGTGACCTGGCGCTGCCGCAGGGCGAGGGGTATGTGTGGGTCGCGGCGGAATCCTCCACCGCCAAGGCCGTGCGCGAGATCATGGTGGCGCAGCACGGCATCGACAAGGGCCGCATCCGCGCCGCCAGCTACTGGAAGCGCGGCGCGGTCGCCGTGCATGAATCGCACGACGACTGAGGGGCGTCACCGGCTGCGGGATTCGCGCGCCAGCGCAAGCAGGTTCGCCGCCCGCGCCCCGGGCGCGTGCTGGCGCAGCGCCAGCCCCAGCACCGCCCGGGGCCCATCCAGCGCGAAGGGGCGGTAGACCACGCCATCGGGCCGCAGGTGCCGCAGCGATGCCGGCACGATCGCCACGCCCATCCCCGCCGCCACCAGATTCACCGCCGATGACAACTGCGGCGCCTGCTGGCCGATGCGCGGACTCAGGCCCTGCTGCCTGCACGCCGCCATGATGTCCGCACTGAGCCCGTAGCCCGACTTGCGCGAATACAGGATGAAGTGCTCGCGCGCCAGGTCGGCGGGCGCGAGGCGCTTGCGGCGCGCCAGCGCGTGTCCCAGCGGCAGCGCCACCACCAGCGGTTCTTCGACCAGTTGCGTGAACGCCAGTCCGCCTTCCAGCGCGAACGGCGGCCGCACGAACGCGGCATCTATCGCGCCTTCGCGCAGCCGCGCCACCAGCGTTTCGCTGTCGCCTTGCGACAGCGTCATCTCGACTTCCGGGTAGCGCTCGCGGTATTGGCGGATCAGTTCGGTCACCACGCCGTTAAAGGACGCCGACTCGGTAAATCCCAATGTCAGTTCGCCGACCTCGCCGCGCGCCGCGCGACGGGCCGTGCGCATCGCGGCGTCCGCGCGTTGCAGGATGTCTTGCGCGCACACAAGAAACGCGCGGCCTGCGTCGTTGAGCGCGACGCCCCGCCCCGTGCGGTCAAAGAGCGGCGTGCCCACTTCCTGTTCAAGCTGGCGTATCTGCTGGCTGAGCGGCGGCTGCGCCATGCCCAGCAGCTCGGCCGCGCGCGTGAAATGCTGGGCCTCGGCCGTGACGACGAAATAGCGGAGATGGCGCAGTTCCATACAGATACCAAAAAAGTACTGATTAGCAAGTTTTCATATATTGGACATTCTAGACCGGCGCGCCGATCATGCCTGCATCGTCCATCGCATCGAAGGAAATCCATGACCGTCACCCCGAAACCCGGCGCGCTGCTGCGCCAGCGCCTGTCTGAAGACATCGTCGTCGCGCCCGGCGCCTACGACGGCCTGTCCGCGCGGCTGGTCGCCGCGGCGGGCTTTTCGGCCGTCTACGCCAGTGGCGGCGCCATCGCCCGCGCGGCGGGCTATCCCGACATCGGCCTGCTCAGCTTCTCGGAGGTGATGGACCGCGTGGAAAAAATCGTCGACGCCAGCGGCCTGCCCGTCGTGGCGGACGCGGACACGGGGTTTGGCGGATCGGCCAATGTAGAGCGCACCGTGCGCCTGATGGAACGCGCGGGCGTGGCCGCATTCCATATCGAAGACCAGTCCTTTCCCAAGCGTTGCGGCCACCTGGACGACAAGAGCCTGGTGGACGCCGACGAGATGTGCCGCAAGGTCCACATCGCGCGCCAGACGCTGGCCGACGCGGACACGCTGGTCATTGCGCGCACCGACGCGATCGCGGTGGAAGGCTTCGACGCGGCCATCGCCCGCGCCGAGCGCTATCTGAAGGCGGGCGCCGACATGATCTTCGTCGAGGCGCCCGAGACGCTGGCGCAGATCCGCGCCATCGCCGAGCGGCTGCCCGGCCTGAAGCTCATCAACATGTTCTACGGCGGCAAGACGCCGCTGGTGCCGCTGCCGGACCTGGCCGAGATGGGCTATCGCCTGGCGATCATTCCGTCGGACCTGCAGCGCGCGGCCATCCATGCGATGCAGGCCACGCTGCAAGCCATCCGGCAGACGGGCGACAGCAGCGCGCTGGCGGACCGCCTGACCGGCTTCAAGGAGCGTGAAGAAATCGTGCAGACCCGCCGTTATCTGGCGCTGGACACTCAGTAGGCGCTGGCCTGAGGACGGTCCTTGCAGCCGTGGGGCATGCGCAGCGGCCACAGGCGCTGCCCGGCGGCGCCGTACAGCGTGCGGATGCCGCACTGCATCTGCACGTAGGCGAGCCGATGGCCGGTGTCGTCGATGATCTGCGACGCGTCATCCGTGGAGACCACGGCGCGCTGTTGCGAGAAGCCCGACAACGCCTGGAAGTCTGCCGGGATGGCGAACGCGCCCTCGCGGTTCACGTAGCCATAGCTGCGGTCCTTGCGGGCAGGCGCCAGGCCTTCGCGCATCGCGCCCAGCGCGTCGAAGGCGGGCCCCACCAGCGCGCCCCGGGTGTCCACCCAGCGCACCCCGCCGCCGGACAGTTGCGTCACGGCGCGGCCTTCCGAGAACGCCGATGCCAGGCCGTCGACCGTGAGCCGGGGCTTGCCCGAGAGGTCGGTGTAGTCGGTCCGGGTCCCGCGGTCCGTCGAGTAATGGCGCAGCAGCATGTCGGAGCGGCGCGGCCAGACCCATTCGCCCTTGGGCAAGGTCGCGAGGGTCTTGCCGTTGGCGTCGATGATGCGCGTGCCGGCGGCGTCCATCGCCAGGGCTCGCGCGGGCGCGCCCCGGAAATCGGTTGCGGTCCAGGCCGCGGGTTCGATCTGCCAGGCTCCGCTGGCGTTCAGGTAGCCCTGGCGGTTCGGGCGGCGGATCTCCATCCAGTCGCCCAGGCGGATGTAGTCGGCGTCCTTCATGTCCAGCGCGTCCGAGCCGTCCGGCGAGATGATCCAGCGGCGTTCGCGATTGCCCGCGCTGAGCGAGCCATCTCCGAAGTCGCCGATCTGCAAGCCGGGCATGAAGGCGGTCAGCGCCTTGCCTTGCGCATTGAAGACGGCGGCGGGGCGGTCGGATTCGTACTCCTGCTTGCCGGGTTGCGAAACCCGCCACAGCATGTCGTTCACGCGTTCGACGTCGTGATGGCTGGCCGGCAGGATCCACCGGCCCTGCATGTCGATGACGCCGACGCGGCCCGCGCCCAGCGCGGCGACCGCCTGGCCGTTGCGGAAATCGCCGATGCGGCTGAACGCGGGCGCGGCCAGTTCCTTGTCGGCGACGACGTCGTACAGGCCCCACGGCGCGCCGTCGGCCGCCGTCTTCAGGAAGCGCACCACGCCGGGCGCCACGACCTGCGAATCAAAGTTCTCCGGCAGCGCGTAGGTCTTGCCCGCGCGATCGATCATCCGCACCACGCCGTCGCCATAGACCTGCGCGTAACCGTGGCGGAACATGCCGATGTGCTGCTGAACGGGCAGGTCCAGCGCCTTGCCGCGCGCATCCAGCAGCACCATGCCTTCGTCGGTCTCGGCGGCGTAGCGCAACTGGTCCGCCTTGATCGGGGCATCGGCCTGGCCGCCGGCATCGTCCAGCGGCGTGACCGCAGACCACGAGGCATCGGTCACGATGCTGCCGTCCGCCAGCAGCAGGCCCACCTCCACGTCATCGCACTGGCAATGGCTTTGCCCGAGCAGGCCCAGCGGACCGCCCGGCACGCCGCCCGGCAGCGGCGTCAGCGGCCGGTCCCGTAGCGCCGCCACGGTCTCGGGCTTGAGCAGCGCCTTGCCCTCGCGGTCCACCACGTTGAGCAGCTCGTCCTGCGCGCCGGACAGCCACAGATTGCCCTCGCGCACCGCGATGCGGCGGGCGTCTGCCAGCCAGGCAGGCGCGGTGGCGCCGTGCAGCCAGGCGCCCGAAGGCGTCAGCAGGCCGGCGGCCCGGCTGGAGCCATCCACGAACAGCACATAGCCCTCCATCTCGTCGGTGGCCGACAAGCCCTGGCCCAGCGTGACGGGGGTCTTGTGTCCCGGGACCAGCGCCACGAGCTGGTCGCCCGACGGGTACACAATGATGTCGGCATGGCGCTGCGAGGCGTGGCCTTCGTCCTGCGTCAGCGTGGCGACGACCGTGCCATCGCGGTCCAGCACCGCAAAGCCGGCCTGGCGCGGCAGCGCCGCGCTGAAGAACGCCGCGCCCACCGGATTCATGCTTTCGTACTGCTGGCCGGCGCCGATGAGCTTGCCGTCGGCGGTCACCATCATCGAGCCCTCGGCGCCGTAGCCGGTGGCCACGCCGGCGCCCTCCTGCACGTAGATGTCGTCCAGCACCGGCTCCACGACCCAGTTCCAGTCCTTGTCCACCACGCCGTACTTCGCCTGGCCATCGGAGGCGACGTACAGCCCCTTGTCGCCCAGCGGCCGCGTGATCACGACGCCGGCGCCGCCGTAGCGGCGTTCGCCGGAGGCCGAGCGGTACTCTTCCCGGTACTGGACCGTAGCCCGCGCGGGCACGCCGTCGGACAGGCGCACGTCGCGCACGACTTCCTCGAACGGCTGGCCGACCGGCTTGCCCTGGCGGTCGATCAGCATGGGCCTGCCGTCCAGGGTGGCCACCGCCAATCCGACTTCGACGAAGTCCTGCACCGCGTCATAGCGCGGCCGCACCGCCATGCGGCCCCTGGTGTCGATGAAGCCCCATTTTCCCTGCCATTGCACCGCGGCCAGTCCATGGCGGAAGTCGCGCACCGCCTCGAAGATGGGCTTGATCGCGACGCGGCCATCGGCGTCCAGAAAGCCCCAGGCATGGCGGCGCAGCGAGAAGTCGCGCGGCACGCGGTCGATGTTCTCGATGGCCGAAGGCAGCAGCACCGCGGCGCGCTCGTCGTGCAGGTCGCGGATGCAGCCGTTGCCGAACGGACTGCGCGAGGCGATGTCGTCGGCGGCGGGATAGGCCTCGTAGAAGACCTCGCCCAGGCAGTACACATGGGCGGAATACGCCTGCGCGGACAGGGACGCGCCCAGCGCGGCCAGGGCGCAGGCGATGCGGGTGGTGCGAAGCACACGTGACGTCATGATCATTCTGCGTTGGCTTGTTCGGTTGCGGGAGGGGTGATGCCAGCGGCCTCGGGGCAGTCGAGTTTGCGCGGCGGCCAGCTCTGCCTGTCCTGGGCGTCCACGATCACCATCGTGCCGCACAGCAGGCCGAACAGCGCGGTGGTCTTGCCCTTGGTGTCGATGTATTCGACCAGTCGGGTGCGGCGCACCAGCGCGCGCCCCTCGTGGAAGTCGTCGGCCCACGTGAACGCGGGCGCGATGGCGTAGCGTCCGGTCAGGTCGATGTAGCCGTACTGCTTGCCGGTGCGCGCCAGGCGGCGGGCCCGGGCGAGCCCGTCCTTCAAAGGGCCGAGATAGTCGAAGTGCGCGCCCACGACGCGCTTGCCGTCCGCGTCGATGAACCCGTACTTGTTCCGGGCATCGCTGTAGGGCACCACGCCTTCGCTGGCCTTGTCGGCGTCGACCGCGTAGCGGCCCGGCAGCCGCGCGATCTCGCGGCCCTGCAGGTCCACCATGATGCTGGACGAATCCTCGCTGTCATTGAAGACGACGCGCCGCATCGACGCCAGCGGCGTGCCGTCGCCCCACTTTTCCAGCACGGTCCTGCCGGTCTGGTCGATCACGCGGTAGCCCGGTCCGAGGTAGGCGCGCGCCAGGCCTTCGGGCTGCGCAAAGAACGGATTGAATTCGCCATAGCGCGCGGGCACCTTCAGGTTGCCGCGCGCGTCGATGGCGCCTTCGCGCTCGTCGTACTCGACGTGGATCCAGTCCCCGTATTGCTGCGTGCGCGCCGCGCGGCCGTTCGAGACGCGCAGGGCCGCGCCCTGCGCGTCGAACAGCACGGCGCTCTCGTCGGCCAGCTCGCCGAGGTAGCGTCCGTCCTGCAGTTTCTGCGGCTTGCCGATCACGGGTTCGCTCGCCTTGCCCGTGCGCAGGTTGATCACGCGGTAGGCGCTTTCGCGATAGCCGCCGCGCTCGCGCTTGGCGTCGGGCGCATCCACCAGCATGAGGCCGTTGCCCAGGTATTCCAGGTCGTACGCGCCGTCGTACCGGGCGGGCAGCACCCACTTGCCCTCCCGGTTGACCACGCCCCAGCGGCCCTGGTCCTGCACCTTGGCCCAGTCGTCCTCGAATTCCTCGATCTGGTCGTAGACCGGCTTTAGCATCGGCGCGCCCTTGCGCAGGTTCCAGATGCCCCAGCGGCGCTGGCGGTTTTCGTTCATGGCGCGGTAATGCAGCAGGTCGCCATCGATGCGCGACGCCTCTTGCAGCACCTCGGCCGGGACGGGCACCTTCTGGCCGCGGTCATCGATCAAGTCGGCTTCGCGGCGGTCCATGTCCTTCGTGCGGGCCCAGGTGTAGGCGCCCTTGAAAGGGCGCATCTCCGCGTACCGCGGCTTGACGGCCCACGCGCCGTCGGGACCGATTGCGCCGACTTGGTACTGCCGGGTGCGCGCGACGATCGGCAGCGCGACGTCGTAGGTGTCGATGCTGTCCCACTCGGGATTGGTCACGATGGCGCCCGCGGCGGTCAGCACCCCCAGCGGTTTGTCGTCGTCGAGGGGACGCAGCAGCGCCAGCGGCGCGTCGGCATTGCCGGCGGCTTTGCGTCGGTAATGGAACTCGCTGACCTCGTAGCCGCGCAGGCGGGAGAGGGTGGCCTCATCCAGCATGGCGCGGCCGTCGCGGGCGTAGATCTGGTAGAGCGATGGGTCATCGTCGGCGGCGAGGGCCGCGTCCTGCGCGGTGTCGTAGGCGGCCGTGGCCGCGTCGCTGGCAGCCGTGGCGGCGTCGCTGGCGGCTTGCGTCGCGGCATCGCCGGCCTGGGCCGCCACTGGCGGGTCCACGAAGGCGGCTGCGGTTTCGGCCGCTGACGCCTCCTGCATCGCGTCCGCAGCGGCCTCTGCCTCTGGGTTTGCCTCTGGGTCTGCCTCTGCCTCCTCGGCCGCAGCCGCGTCCCCACCGGCCTGCGCCGCATCGGCCGCATGCTTCGTATCGGCGGTGGAGTCCGCCGCCGGCCCCGCCGGCGCGCCGTACACCCACGCGCGCCCGTCGTGGACTTTCACCTCGCCGTTGCGCAGCGCCAGAAGCTGCACGCCGCCTGCGGGGTCGATCAGCAGCGTCATGCCGGGTTCGGAGGCGATGCGCCATCCCTCGCGCTGCGCCACGCCCAGGTAGTCGTCGCGAAACACGTGCAGGGGCTGGAGTTCTCCGTCCAGCAGCGACGTGCCGCCGTTAGCGCCCGCTTTGGCCAGCCATACGCCCGGCGCCAGCAGTTGGACGCTGGTGTAGCGCTGCGTCGACAGCGGCTCGCCGCGCAGGTCGACGAATTCCCAGGCGTGCTCGCGATTCACGGCCACCACGTCGCCGTCGCGCAGCGGCGGGGCGAAGGAACGCAAGGTTTGCGGGGCGACCGCCCATGCGCCGTGGCGGTCCAGCAGCCCCCACCAGCCGCCGTAGCGCGAGCCGCGCGCCTGGGCGGGCAGATAGCCGCCGCTGGGCGCGGCCAGCGCCATCACGTCCTCGGGCAGCGCGGCCGGCTTGCCGGTCGTGGTGTTGAACAGGCTGGGCGGTGTCGGGATCTCCATGGCCGCCAGCGTCTGGCCGGGTGCAAAGCCCGACGTGCGCGTGCCCAGCGCAAAGGTCTTGAGCACTTTGCCGTGGCGGTCGATCAGCACGTCCTGGCCGTTTTCCTCGGCCAGCGCCGTGCCCTGCGCGTTGAACCCCGTGGCCTCCGAGAACCGCGGCTCGATGGCCCAGCGTCCCTGTCTGTCGATGTAGCCCCAGAGGTCGTCCCGGCTGACCGCGGCCAGTCCGTTCTGGAAGGGCCGGGCGTCCGAGTACGCGGGCGCGATGGCCATGGCGCCTTGCTTGTCGATATAGCCCCAGGCGGCCGATTCGCCATCGGCGGTGCCCACCAGCACGGCGGCCAGGCCTTCCTGGTAGGGCTGATTGCACGGCGTGCCGGCGCCTTCGCCGACGTAGTTCAGGCCGCATTGCTGCGTCCAATCGGGCTGCGCGTGCGCGCCGGCGGGCGCCAGCAGCGCCAATCCGGCCAGCGCCGCGGCGAGCGCCAGGGGCCTGAAGAACGGCGCCGCCGTCATGGTTTGCGGGCGCGGCCAGGAACCGCGGAAGTGAAAGTGCCAGACCGGGCGTGCCACATGAGTCGATGCCTGCCGAGGTGAATGGAGAAGGCAGCACTGTAACCAGCGTTACCAGGGACGGATCGCCTTAGATGTAACCATAGAAAACGAAGCGTTAACGTTCGCGGCCGCCGTCCGGTTTTAGGGGGGCGCCCGGATCGCATTCCGCCCGCGCATGCAGCCGGCAAAAATTAATCGGTTGAAGCGCCAGGGCGGCGCCCCTGTAATAGAGCCGGCGCCCGCCTGCTGCGGGGCGACGTTCCCTGCGAGAGGTCCACCATGTCCATCCCTCAAAAATCTTCCCTGGATGCATCGCAGCTCTGGCTGCTGGTGCTGGCCGGCGGCGTCATCATGGGCCTGGCCCTGGGCGTGCGGCACGTCCAGGGCCTGTTCCTCTTGCCCGTCACCATGGACCGGGGCTGGAGCCGCGAGACCTTTGCCATCGCGCTGGCCGTGCAGAACCTGACCTGGGGTGTCGCGCAGCCTTTCACCGGCATGATCGCGGACCGCTTTGGATCGGCCAAGGTGATCGCCGGCGGCCTGGTGTTCTATGCGGCAGGCCTGGCGGGCATGGCTTACGCCACCACGCCCGCGGGCTTCATGTGGACCGCCGGCGTCTGTGTCGGCATTGCGCTGTCCGGCACCGCGTTTGCCGCCATCTACGGCGCGCTCAGCCGGCTGGTGCCGCCGGAGCGGCGCGGCTGGGCGCTGGGTGTGGCCGGGGCGGTGGGCGGACTGGGCCAATTCACGATGGTGCCGGCCGCGCAGTGGCTGATAGGCGGTTGGGGCTGGGTCGCGGCGCTGCTGGGATTCGCCGTTGCGCTGCTGATCTTGCTGCCCCTGGCGTTCCCGCTGCGCGAGCCGGCCGGCCGGCTGCGCGACGCAAGCGCGCCCGACGCAAACCTGTCGCTGACCGACGCCATGCGCGAGGCGTTCACGCGGCCCGGCTTCTGGCTGCTGAACCTGGGCTTTCTCGCCTGCGGCTTCCAGCTTGCCTTCATCGGCACGCACCTGCCCGCCTATCTGATGGACAAGGGCCTGCGCGCGTCGGACGCCGTGGCCGCGCTCGCCATCATCGCCCTGACCAACGTCATGGGCACCTATGTCTGCGGCATCCTGGGGGCGCACCATCGGCGCAAATACCTGCTGGCCGGCCTCTACCTCGTGCGCACCGCGGCCATCGCGCTATTCGTGCTGCTGCCGCTGTCGACCTGGTCGGTGTATGTGTTCGCGGCGGTCATGGGCTTTGTGTGGCTGGGCACGGTGCCGCTCACCAATGGCCTGATCTCGCAGGTGTTCGGCGTGCGCTACATCACGACGCTGTTCGGCTTCGTGTTCTTCGGCCATCAGCTGGGTTCGTTCATGGGCGTGTGGCTGGGCGGCGTCGTGTTCGAGGCCACGGGATCCTACGACTTGATCTGGCTGGGCGCGATGGCGCTGGGCGTGCTGTCGGCCGCCTTGCACTGGCCCATCGACGACCGCGAGATCCAGCGCGTGCGCCCCGCTGGCGCGGCGGGGTAGCGCGCGGCGCGGCGCTAGGCGGGCCGGTGCTGCGTGCCCGCGCCCATGGTGATGTGCAGCATGCGGCAGGGCTCGATGACCTTGACGGTGTGCCATGCGCCCTTGGGGATGACGTAGGCGTCCCCGGCCAGCATCTTCACGCGCTGAATGCCGGTAGGCCATTCCAGGTGCAGCTCCGCGGCGCCGGCCATGAGCCACACGATTTCGTCGGCGCCCGGATGCATCTCCCATTGCGGCCAGTCCGACGTGAATTCGTATTCGGACACCAGCCAGCCGCGCCCGTACTTCTCCAGGTCTTCGCCGGACTGCGACCAGAATGCGTCGCCGCCCGTCACGACGGCGGCGGCGCCGCTGGCGTCCAGATACACGTAGTGCGACGTCAGGTCAGTAGCCATTTGCGCGTCCTCGGAAAGGGGATTCGGGCAGTGTATGCCAGCGCCGCCGTCATATCGATGCGTTTATCATGTGGGCCATCGGCAACAGGGGAGCACGCGATGAGCAAGGGATTCGAAGGGGTGCGCCCCGCGTCCGAGTCGTCCATCGAGATCGGTTTCTTCTTTGACGGCCGGCATTGTGTCGAGCGTATCCGGGTCAAGCCCACCGCCGCCAACCTCAAGCGCGCCGCGGACCGTCGCGCCGCCATCCTGGAGGCCATCGCGCGGGGCGACTTCGACTACGACGCCGAATTTCCCAAACGCGGCGGCAAGCCATCACAGGATTCTGCATGACGAGCAACACGCAGATTGAAATCAACGACCTCACGCCGGAGGCCTTCAGTGCCTTTGGCTGGATGCTGGGCAAGCCCATGCCGGACGGCAACGGCGTGCCGCTGTACACAAACCCCGCCACTGACTTCTGGCATGAGCACCTGTTCAACACCGGGGCGGGTGGCGACGCCGAGGTGCTGTGGGTCAACTACCGCAGCCAGTCCACGGAGATCGCCAGCCTGGAAAAGCACCTGCTGACGCAGCAGGCCATCGTCCCGCTGACGGGCAGCATCATCCAGGTGGTGGCCCGCAGCGCCGCCGACGGCAGCCCCGACCTGTCCACCCTGGCCGCCTTTCGGGTGGCGCAAGGGCAGGGGGTGTGCATGCGGCCGGGCTGCTGGCATGCCACCCGCGTGACGGACGCCGAGGTCACCTGCCTGATGCTGACCCGCCGCTCCACCACGATCGACCTGATCCAGCACCTGACCACCGACGCCAGCGCCACGGAAAGCGCCATCGTGGCCATCCCCGCGCATCGGCTCGACGTGCCGCAGGATCTGCCGCAGAGCGCCTGAGCCCCTGCACGAGGGGGAAATATGCCAGAATCCCCCGGATTCGAGCCGGGCGCACCCCCCGTCGTCATCCGGGCGCCTGAGCCATCCCGCCATGCCGGAGCCCTGAATGCGCCACCGCCAGAGTAGCAACGGAATTTGCCGCACCGCCTGCCGCCCCGTTGCGGGGCGGGTCACAGGACGACTCACAGCCCGGCTCGCAAGCCTGGCCGCAACCATGGCATTGGCGGCTTTCCTGCCAGGATGCAGCGTCACGTCGCCTGATGCCGCGGGCGCGCAATCGGTCGGCATCGAGGGCATCACCGGGCAACAGGCGCGCGGCATTGCCCGCGAGGCCTATCTTTACGGCGCGCCCATGGTCGCTAGCTACCAGGCCATGTACGCCTACAGCCTCGACAAGACCGGCGCGCAATACAAAGGCCCGCCCAACACGATCAACCCGGTCGGCACCGCAGCCGCAGCCGCGGCGAACCTGGATCCGGGGTACCTGTACTCGTATGCCGCCCTGGACCTGCGTGCCGAGCCCGTGGTCATCACCGTGCCGCGCATCGGAAAGCGGCGCGAGGCCTCATTGCAGTTGATGGACCTGTACACGTACCGCCTCGCCCGACTTGGTTCGTCCGGCATCGGCGGCGGCACCTTCCTCATCGCTGGCCCCTCCTGGAAGGGCAAGACACCCGCCGGCATCACCAAGGTGTTCCGGTCCGAGACCGAACTTGCCACGCTGGTGGGCCGCACGCAGCGCTTCAGCCCGGCGGACCAGGACAACGCGCGGCGCATCCAGATGCGCTACAAGGTCCAGCCCCTGTCGGCATTCCAGAAGCGGGCCGCGCCCGCGCCGGCGCCGGTGGATTGGGCGGCGCCGGTCCCGCGCGCCCAGATGTACGCCTCGCTCGCGTTCTATGACGAACTGGCGTTCCTGCTGCAATTCGCGCCTGCCCATGCGTCCGACAAGGGGCTGCGCGAGCGCATGGCCAGCCTCGGCATGCGTCCCGGCGAACCCTACGAGACCGCCACGCTCAACCCCGCGCTGCGTCGCGCCCTGCAAGAGGGCATGCACGACGCGCAGAACGACATCGACAAGAACCGCGCGGCGAAAGGCACGGATACCGACGGGCTCTTTGGCAACCGCGACGCGCTCAAGAATGACTACCTGTCGCGCGCCACCGGCGCGCAGATGGGGCTGTTCGCATTCGGCGGCGGCAGCGCGCCGCCCGCGCCGGCCAGGAAGAAGTAGGCACGCGCCGCATGAAGCGCAACTTCAACATCCACGACCTGCGCATCTTCTACGCCGTCGTCATGACCGGCTCGACGCGGCAGGCGGCGCATGCCATGCACCTGACCCAGCCCGCGATCAGCCACGCGATCTCGCGGCTGGAAAGCGCCACGGGCGTGCAGTTGTTCGACCGCTCCCACAAGACCTTGCGTCCCACCGAGGCCGGCCAATACCTGTACAGCGAGGCCAAGTTCGTGCTGGACGAGCTGGTGCGCATCGACGAAGCCCTGCACAGCATCGAACAGTTCGGCGGGCGCGGCCTGCGCATCGCGTCGTCGCCCGCGCTGGCGCTGGGCTACGCGCCCGACGCCGTGCGCCGCTACCTGGACGCCAACGGCACGCGGCCGTTTTCCATCGACGTCGAGTCGTCCATGCAGGTGATCAGCGCGGTGGAAACCATGCGCGCGGATTTCGGGCTGGGCGCGGTGGGGCGCGACAGCACGCGGCTGAGCTTCACCCCTTTCCTGCGCGCGGACGTCATGGCGATCGCGCATCGCGAGCATCCGCTGGCCGGCCGCGATACGGTTGCCGTGGCGGACATCCCGCCCGACACCTACGTCAAGCCGCTGTGGTCCGACTACGTCGTGGCGCAGGGCGACATCGCGGACTCGCTGCTGCTGCGCTCCGGCATGCAGGCCCACATGTCGCTGGTGCCGGGCACGGTGCGCGCGGTCAAGGGCATCAGCCTGGTCAATGCGCTGTCGGCGTCGGACATCGTGGCGTCCTTCCCCGACCTGGTCGCGCTGCCGCTGGCGTCGCGGCAGTGGTTCGACTTCCTGCTCATCACCCGCACGGAATCGCGCAACCAGGATCTGACGGCACGGCTGCTGGACGCCCTGCGCGCCACCGCCCAGGCGCGCCGCCAGGGCGTCTACGCGCAAACCATCGAACTGCTGGCGTAGACGCCTGGCCTGCAAGCGCTGTCACAAGCGCTGTCATTGCGCCGGCGGCTGCCAGGGCAGGGACTGCAGGTCGCCATCGATGCTGATGGCCTGCCCGCTGACCATCGCCCCGAAAGGGCTGGCCAGGAACAGCGCCATGTTGGCGATGTCCGCCGCGCGCACGAACTGCCGCAGGCTGACGCCGGACAGTTCCAGCCGGGTCTGTTCCTCAACGGACAGTCCCATGTTCTTCGCCCGCGCCGCAATCACCCGTTCGATGCGCGGTCCGGCCACCAGCCCGGGCAGCAGCGCATTGACCCGGATGCCCAGCGGCCCCAGCTCGACCGCAAGCGATCGGGTCAGTCCAACCACGCCCCATTTGGTGGCGGCATAGGGCGTGCGCATGGGCAGCCCCATGCGGCCGGCCACCGAACTGATGTTGATGATGCTGCCCCCGCCCGCCTGGCGCAGCGCGGGCAGCGCGTGGCGCACGGTATGAAATTGCGAGGCCAGGTTGATGTCCAGCGTCGCCGCCAGCTCCTCTTCCGTGATGTCGGCGATGCCCGCTGTCGGACCCGCGATGCCGGCGTTGTTCACCAGCACGTCCAGGCCGCCGAGGTGCGACAGCGCGGTCTGCATATAGCGGTCGATCTCGTCGCGGCTGCCCACGTCCGCGCGCGCCCACGCGTGACGGCAGCCGGCCAGGGCCTGGTCGTCCACGTCGCACACGTGCACGCGCGCGCCGCGCTCGGCAAAGGCGTCGGCCAGCGCCGCGCCGATGCCGGCCGCGCCCGCGGTGACGATGACCCGCTTGCCGGACAGGTCCACGGGCAGGGCGCCAGGGTTCATGAGGGTTTCCGTTTTTTTCATGGCGTCATTGCTTCAGCGTCATTGCTTCATCAGGCGGCAGGTCGATTCCGCGGGCGACGTATACACCTGATCGCCCGGCACGCGCGCCACCAGCTTGTAGTAGTCCCACGGCGCCTTCGATTCGGCGGGCGCCTTGACCTGCATCAGGAACATGTCGTGCACCATCAGGCCGTCGGCGCGGATCTTGCCGTCCTTGACGAAGAAGTCGTTGACCGGGTTTGCCTTCAGCCACTTCATGATGGTCTCGCCGTCGGTGCTCTGGGTGGCCGCCACTGCCTTCAGGTAGGTGGTGGCGGCGGAATAATCGCCCGCCTGCAGCATGGACGGCTTTTTCTTCATCACGGATTCAAAGCGCGACGCCCACTTGCGCGAGGCGTCGTCCTGGTCCCAGTACCATGCCGTGGTCAGGTACATGTTCTGCGCCGCCTGCAGCCCCAGCGCGTGCACGTCCGTGATCAGCACCAGCAAACCCGCGATCTTCATCTTGGGCGTGAGGCCGAATTCATTGGCGGCCTTCACGGCGTTGCTGGTGTCGCTGGCCGAATTGGCCAGGCCCAGCACTTGCGCGCCCGACGCCTGCGCCTGCAGGATGAACGACGAGAAATCCGCCGTGTTCAGCGGATGCCGCACCCTGCCCTTGGCGGTGCCGCCGTCTTCCTGCACCACCTTGGAGGCGTCGCGTTCCAGCGCGTGGCCGAAGGCATGGTCCACCGTCAGGAAGAACCAGTCCTTGTTGCCTTCCTTCATCATGGCGCGCGCCGTGCCGCGCGCCAGCGACACCGTGTCATACACGTAATGCACCGTGTAGGGCGTGCATTGCGAATTCGTCAACTCGGAGGCGCCCGCGCTCACCACGAAGAAGGGCGTCTTCTTTTCCTCGGCCACCTTGGCCATCGCCAGCGCCGCCGCGGAATTCGCGCCGGCGATCAGCATGTTCACGCCGCGCTGGTCCAGCCATTCCCGCGCCCGCGACGACGCGATGTCGGCGCGGTTCTGATGGTCCGCCACCAGTACCTCCACCTTCTTGCCCGCCACCGTGCCGCCCAGGT
The DNA here is from genome assembly GCF_900108985.1 of Achromobacter sp. NFACC18-2. Taxonomy (NCBI): domain Bacteria; kingdom Pseudomonadati; phylum Pseudomonadota; class Betaproteobacteria; order Burkholderiales; family Alcaligenaceae; genus Achromobacter; species Achromobacter sp. NFACC18-2. The sequence goes on from NZ_FNYM01000013.1 coordinate 100,406, forward strand.
CCGCAATCGCCATCTTGATGGCCTCGGCGCCGCCGGGTCCGTCGGCGTCCGCCGACAGGCCGGACATGTCGGTGATGAAGCCGATGCGGATCACGCCCTCGTCGGCCTGCGCCGCGCCCGCCATTCCAAACAGCGCGGCCAAGGCCGCCGCGCACAATGTCTTTTTCATGGTTGTCTCCCCACTGGGTTGGATTTTTCAGAACGCGACGTTGCCACGTCCTTTCAGCTGCAGCGTCTCGCGCGCATCGTCGGGCGTGGCGATCTGCAGGGACAGGTCCTCCAGGATCCGCCGGATGCGGCGCACCTGGTCCGCGTTCGACCTGGCCAGCTCGCCCGGCCCGTCCCACAACGAATCTTCCAGGCCCACGCGCACGTTCCCGCCCATCGTCGCCGCCATCGTGGCCAGCGGTGTCTGCTTGCGGCCGGCGGCCAGCACGGACCAGATGTAGTCGTCGCCGAACAATCGGTCGGCCGTGCGCTGCATCATCATCACGTCTTCCGGATGCGTGCCGATCCCGCCGCGGATGCCGAATACCGACTGGATCAGGAAGGGCGGCTTGAGCAGCTTGCGGTCCACGAAGTGCGCCGCCGTGTACAGGTGCCCGATGTCATAGCATTCGATCTCGAACCGCGTGCCGTTGTCGCCGCAGGACGACAAGATGTGCTCGATATCCTTGAACGTGTTCCGGAAGATCAGGTCGTTGCTGCCTTCCAGGTAAGGCCTTTCCCACGCGTGCTTGAACTCCTTGAAGCGCTCCAGCAGTTCATACATGCCGAAGTTCATCGACCCCATGTTCAGCGATGCGACCTCCGGCTTGAACTGCAGCGCCGGCGCCATGCGTTCGGCGATCGGCAGCACGGGGGAGCCGCCCGTCGTGACGTTGACCACCACATCGGATTCCTGGCGGATGCGCGGCAGGAATTGCGCATACAGCGCCGGATCCTGCGTCGGCTGGCCGGTATCCGGCTTGCGCGCGTGCAGATGGACGATGGCCGCGCCCGCCTGGGCGGCGTCCAGCGCGGACTGCGCGATGTCGGCGGGGGTAACGGGCAGGTAAGGCGACATCGATGGCGTATGGACCGAGCCGGTGATGGCGCAGGTAATGATGACCTTTCTGGACTTTTTCATGGGCCTCTGGGGTGCGCGTTGGAATCGCGTTGGATTCGCGTTGGATTCGCGTTGGATATTTATGGCCCCGGCTGTCTCCTCCGGGTGTGGGCCATTCTGTCGCACGCTTCCGGTGCCTGTCACCTGAACAGAAATTATCAATTGATAGGGAATCCGGTGCTGCGGTGCAGCGTTGAAAAGGGCGCGCCGGCCCGACGAAAGCGCGCCGCTGGCCAGGCGCTGAAATACAATATCGGCATGCCGAAATACCTGTTTCGGCCTCAAACAGGCTTACGCCAGAAGCTGCGCTCCATGTCCAACATCCTGCCTTCCCGCCCCGCGCGGCGCATGTGTTCCGCGCGCGTCCGGATCCGTCATCCGGAGGTTCGGCCATGAGCTGTGTGCTTGCGCTCGACCTCGGCGGCACGCGCTTTCGCGCCGCGCTGGTGAACGGCGCGGGGCATGTTGCCCATGCCTGCCACATCGACAGCCCCGCCGGCGCCAGCGCGCGTCCCGGCTGGGACGATATCGACGCCGATGCCTGGTGGCGCGGCCTGCAGGCGCTGGCCGACACCCTGGCCGCGCAGGCGGGCCCGGCCTTCGACGCCGTGCAGGCGGTGGCGGTCTGCGGCGTCACGCGCACGCAGATCTTCGTGGACGGTCAGGGCGAGCCCATCCGTCCCGCCATCACCTGGCGCGACGCGCGGGCGGCGGAAGACGTCTCGCAGTGGCTCGCATCCATGCCGACGTCCCACCCCGAGTCCAGACAGATCAACGCCTTTCACCCCTGGGCCCGGGTGGCATGGCTGCTGCATGCGGAACCCGCCCACGCGGCCCGCGTGAAGGCAGTGTTGGAACCCAAGGACTACCTGAACTTCCGGCTGACCGACCGCATGGCCAGCGACACGGTGTCCATGGCCCGCCTGCACGCGGCGGCCCAGCCCCACGCATCCGGCCCCGACCTGCTGACCGCGGTGGGCGCCAGCCCGGCATGGGTGCCCGAGCTGCTGGATCCCCTGCAGATTGTCGGGCCGGTCCAGGCCGGCCTGCCCGGCGCCCTGGCCCGGCTGGCCGGACGTCCGGTGGTCGCCTGCTCCAACGACACCTGGGCCGCCGTCGCCGGCCTGGGCGCGCTGCGTCCTGGCTACGCCTACAACATCTCCGGCACCACGGAAGTGTTTGGCGCCGTGGGCGCCGAGCCCGTGCAGGCGCAGGGCCTCATGACCGTGGACTGGGGCGGGGGCCACCACCAGATCGGCGGCCCGGGCCAGAACGGCGCGGACACCGTCGCGTGGCTGCTGCCCTTGCTGGGCCGCCTGGGCGAAGACGGCATGGCGGGGGTGGGCGAGGCGATGAACGAACTCCTGGACGCGCCGCGCGACCGTCAGCCGGCGCTCTTCCTGCCCTACCTGCAAGGCGAGCGCGTGCCGTACTGGGATCCGCACCTGCGCGGCGCCTTTCTGGGCCTGAACCGCCGCCATGGTCCGGGAGACCTCGCCTGGGCGGTGCTGGAAGGGGTGGCCTTCCTGAACCGCATCGTGCTCGAGCGCGCCGAGGCCGCCCTGGGCGCGCCCGTTTCCGAAATCCGCTTTGGCGGCGGCGCGGCGTCCAGCGCGCAGTGGTGCCAGGTGAAAGCCGACATTTGCGAACGGCCCGTCGTCGTCGGCCACGCCGACCAGCCCGGCATCCTGGGCGCCGCCGTCGCCGCCTGGACCGCGCTGGGCCAGCACGGCAGCTTTGCGGACGGGCAGGACGCGCTGGCGCGCCCCGCGCAGCGTTATGAACCCCAGCCCGAGCGCGCCCACGCCTACCGCCGCATGTACGCCCAGTTTCGCGCCGCCGAGGCCGCGCTGGCGCCGGTGTCGCATGTGCTGGCAGGCATCCGGGTCTGATGCGGCAGGGCGAGAAAACCCTGTCGCGGCGCCTCCACGTGGCGGCCCTGCCGCACCGCGTCGGGGTATACACTCCTACGCCATCAAGGCGTGGTCGCGCGGCAGGCGGTGGATCACCCTGGCACACACAAGAACTCGAACGCAGCAAGGGTTGATTCGATGCGCGGCATCCTGGAAAAGTACGGCACGGCAATCGCGGGACTCATCCTCCTGGCCTTCTTCGCCATCGGCGCCCCGAACTTCGCGGCCCCGACCAACCTCTTGAACATCGCCAAGGAAACCAGCTTCCTGGCCATCATCGCCATCGGCTTCACGCTGGCGCTGGTCACTGCCGAACTCGACCTGTCCGTCGCCGACGTCACCAGCCTCGCGGCCGTCGTGACCGGCGCCCTGGTGCACACCGGCCAGCCCATTGCCATGGCCATCGCCGCCGGCCTGGGCGTGGGGCTGCTGTGCGGCCTGGTGAACGGCGTGGCCGTCACCCGCCTGCGCGTGCCCTCGCTGATCGCCACGCTGGGCATGGCCGCCATGGCGCGGGGCTTTGCCTTCATGCTGACCGACGGCGTGTCCTATGTGGGCCGCTGGCCCGCCAGCTTCACCGACCTTGCGCGCGCCAAGCCCTTCGGCATTCCCGCGCTGGTGCTCTGGATGCTGGCCGCCGTGCTCCTGGCCTGGTTCCTGATCAAATGGACCCGCACCGGCGCCCGCATGACCGCCACCGGCGAGGCCGGAGAGTCCGCGCGCCTGGCCGGCATCAACATCCGCGCCATGAAGAGCATCGGCCTGGCGTTGTCCGGCCTGTGCGCGGGCCTGGCCGCGATCCTGCTCACCTCCAGCCTGTCGTCCGCCGCGCCCAACATGGCCGGGGACTACTTCCTGTATGCCATCGCCGCCGTCCTGCTGGGCATGACCATGTTCAATCCCGGCCATGCCAACATCCCCGGCACCCTTGTCGCCGCGCTGATCCTCAAGGTGCTGGGCAACGGCCTGGTCCTGATGGGCGCGCCATACTACGTGCAGGACATCGTGCTGGGCTTCATCATGATCGCGTCCGTCGCGGTGTCATCGGCCGTGCTGAAGAAAGCGGCCTTCAAATTCTGACCGGAAGGGGAAAACACATGAACAAGCTCGTCAAGCGTTCGCTGCTGGCCGGCGCATTCGCCATCCAGGCGCTGGCCGCCAGCGCGGCCCACGCCTTCGACGTCGGCATCGTCGCATTCCAGATGTCGTCCGAAACCCACGCCCGCGTCGCCAACGCCGCGGCCGAGGCCGCCCGCGCCAAGGGCTGGACCGTCACCCAGCTCAACGCCGAAGGCTCGCTGCCCAAGCTGGCCGAACAGCTCGACACGCTGGTCAACAAAAAGGTCGACGCCATCGTCGTGGCCATGGGCAAACCGGTGGAAACCGACGCCCAGCTCCAGACCGCCAAGGAAAAAGGCATCCCCGTCGTCGGCGTCATGTCCGGCGCCAGCCCGCACATGCTGTTCGACGTCGAAGTCAACGAATACGCCACCGGCGCGCAGTCCGTGCTGTACCTGCTGGGCAAGATGGGCTACCAGGGCAACATCCTGTCCGCGCGCTTTGACGGCAACTCCGGCACCCGCATCCGCGGCAAAATGCTCGACGCCGTCCTGACCGAGAACACCGCCGTCAAGGACCTCGCCAAGTTCAGCATGGCCCGCACCCAAAGCTGGCGCGACGACGTGCGCAACGGCATGCAGGCCCTGTTCCTGCGCCATCAGGGCCAGTTCAAGGGCGTCTGGGCATCGTTTGACGGCCAGGCCTACGTCATCGACGACCTGCTGCAGGCCCAGGGCATGAAGAAGGGCGACATCACCTTGGTGTCGGTCGACGGCGGCCCCGAAACCTATCGCCGCATCGCCGACCCCAACAGCCTCATCACCGCCACCATGATGATTCCGTTCGAACAATTGGGCGTCAGCGCCGTCGACGCCATCGACCGCATCGTCGTCAAGAAGGAACCCAAGGACAAGGTCGTCGCCGGCCCGTACCTGTTCATGGACTCGGTGCTGGTCGACCAGACCAACGTCCAGAAATTCCTGCAACCCGCCAAGTAAGAGTGAGTCCTGCCGCCATGACCGCCGCATTGTCGCTACGCCAGATCCGCAAGTCCTACGGGGCGGTCGAGGCCCTCAAGGGCGTCGACCTGGACGTGCCCGAAGGCAAGGTCATGGCCATCTGCGGCGACAACGGCGCTGGCAAATCCACGCTCATCCGCATCATCTCCGGCGCGCAGGAACCCAGCGGCGGCGACCTGAGCCTGAACGGCAAGCCCGTCGTGTTCGCGTCGCCGCACGATGCCCTGGTGCAAGGCATCGCCACCATCTACCAGGACCTCGCCCTGGCCCCGCGCCTGTCCATCTGGGAAAACGTCTTCATGGGCGCCGAGCTGACGCGCCGCGTGGGCTTTCTCAGCGTCCTGGACAAGCGCCGCATGGCGCAGGACGCGCGCGGCTACCTGCAGCGCCTGTCCGTGCCCATCGAAGACATGGACCGCCCGGTCGAACGCATGTCCGGCGGCCAACGCCAGGCCGTGGCCATCGCCCGCGCCCTGCGCTGGAACGCCCGCGTCGTCATCATGGACGAACCCACCGCGGCATTGGGCGTCAAGGAAACGGCCCTGGTGCTGAACCTGGTGCGCAAGCTGCGCGAGGAAGGGCGCACCGTCATCCTGATCAGCCACAACATGGCTGATGTGGTCGCGCTGGCGGACCGCGTTGCGATATTGAAGAGCGGCACGAAAGTCATCGAGCGCGACGTGGCGGGATTGGACGCGGATGCGCTGGCGCATATGGTGATGACCGGGAAGGAGTGATTCGCTCGTCTCCAGGTGTCAGGCAGCGACGCAGAAAGCACGTCAGGCGGGCAGCAACAGCAACCGCACGCCAAAAAAAGGCCGCCGCCGGGTAACCCCGGCGGCGGCCTTCTTGCAAACCGCAGTGGAACTTAGTCCTTGCGGCTGGTCACTTCAACCAGGTGATAGCCGAACTGGGTCTTCACCGGACCCTGGACCACGCCGACCGGGGCGCTGAACACCACGGTGTCGAATTCCTTGACCATCTGGCCCGGGCCGAACGTGCCCAGGTTGCCACCGTCGCGGCTCGACGGGCAGCTGGAGTTTTCCTTCGCGAGCTGGGCGAAGTCGCCGCCGTTCTCGATGGCGGTCTTGAGTTCGTTGGCCTTCGCTTCGGTGGAAACGAGGATGTGACGGGCGGAAGCTTGTGCCATGTGGGGGCTCCTTGCGGACTGATTTGGGGGAGGGGAGAGTAACGCATTTGGGCGTACTCACACCCTTGCCATCATAAACGGGCCATGCTGCCGGCATGTAACCAAGTCAGACCACGGGGCCGCCTCTGCACTGATGCGCTGCTGCGTCCCCGCATGCCGCGGTGATTCCGGCTAACCCTAGGCCCGGTCCGCGAACCACTCCCTGAACGGTTCAGGATCCAGATTGGCGGGCACATACCAGACCTTTCGCGTCCGGTCCCATTGAGCCCCCAACGCCTTCACCACGTCCCGGTTTGCGTAGGCCACCTTCAGGTCGCGGTGGCCCACGGCCTTTGCGGGGGCGGCCTGATTGCGGCGCAGCGTGTTGTCGGCCCGCGCCTGGATGCTGCCTAACTGCAGTTGCGCCAGGAAGGGGCTGCGCCGCTCGGGCGCTTCGGGGGCAATCAAGGTCAGGCGCGATTTCGTGCGAGTCGCTGCCACGTAGAACAGGTTTCTTTCTTCTTCGAGTTCCCGAAGTGGATGGGGAAATTCGCCGGCTTCCATGAACGGCAGGATGACGTGATCGAATTCCTTGCCTTTGGCGTTGGCGATGCAGTCGATCAACACCGTGTTCTTGCCGGGGCGCGCGCCGGCAAAGGCTTCGGCGGCGCCGATCCACTCGGAGAACTGGCGCAGGGTTTTTCCGGAATCCCCGGCCGTCGTAATGAAGCCCTGCACGGACCTGGTGACGACCGACGCGTCGTAGGGGTTGATGTACAGCCGCCGGGCCAGGTTTTCCATGTCCATGATGCGGCAGACTGCTTCCAACGCACCCTGGGCGGGCGCGTCGGCCGACAGGGCGCGCAGATGCGACACGGCGTCGGCGATGCGCGTGCGCGCCGCCACGCTGCCCACGCGCTGGATCTGCCCGTCGAAAAAATGCTTCAGCGCCGACGGCTCCTTCGACAGCGTGGCCTGGGCTTCGCGCAGTTCCGGCGGCGTCAGCGGCACCTGTGCAAAGGTCGCCAGCGCCCCGACAATCGCCTCGCGCGTGGCGGGCGCAGCGACGTGGTGGAAATCGTCCAGCGCGATGGCGATCATGCCCCGCAGAAACAGGATCTCTTCGCGCAGCAGGTAGCTGTGCATCGTGAGCGTGCGGTACTGCACGCCCGCGTTCATCAGCGCGTTCTCGATTTCGATGGATTGGTGCGCGTCGCGCAGCAGGATGGCGCAGCCGTCCAGCGGCTTCTTGTCCTGCTTCCATTGCTGCACCGCCCGGACGACCTCGGCACCGCATGCGCCCGGGGCCGCTGCGTAGGTCGGTTCGCGGATTTCCGTGCGCAGGGGCAGATTGGAGTCCACGGGTTTGTGCTTGAACGCTTCCATGGCGTACGCCAGGTGCGGACCGTGGCGGTACGTCATCGTCAGGGGGAGCCTGATGCAGTCCGGAAAGCTCGACGCAATGCGGTGCTGCAGGAACGATTCGTCCGCGCCCAGGTGCGAATAGATGACCTGGTCCTTGTCCCCGACCCCGACAACATAGCTCGCGCCCTGGCCCGACAACGCCTCAAGAATGCAGAACGATGCTTCGTTGAGGTCGTGCAATTCATCGCACACCATCAGCTTGAAAGGCGGCAGTTGGTGGCGCGCGTCCGGGTCTGCCCGGAGCCTGCAGGCCAGGTCATAGCTGGCATCGAAGAAGCCGCGGGCGGCGACCTGGCCGAACACGTCGACGCGCTGCCGTTCGTATTCGACGGCCCACAGGTAGTCGGTCAGGGGAACGCCCGCGCTGGTCGCCGCGTATTCCGGATCGTCGGCGCCATCGGCGGACACCGCCATGGTGGCTTTCAGCCGCAGCAGGTTGTCCAGGAACTGGCTGACGGCCGTGTTGTGGGTCCGGATGTCGAGCGCGTCCGCGTACTGCGGGTTGTTGAGCGCCACGCTTTCCAGCGCCGCCAGCGCAAGTTCCTGCTGTTCGCGCCGTGAATGCAGGATCTCCGGCGTGCCGTCCTCAAGGGTCGCCAGGACGCGCTGCGCGTAGCCTTCCAGCGTCTGGACCTTGACGCGCCGGGCGGTGTTGTAGGCGATCCCCACTTCCTGCAGGCGGGTCTGCAGCACCTGCCTGGCTTCGTCGGTGAACGTCAGCGCCAGGATCTCTTCGGGCGGCAGTCCCCGGGTCAGCGCCTCGCCGATACGCAGGGCCAAAGTGGTGGTTTTTGCGGCGCCCGCATTGGCGATGACCAGGGTGGTCCGGTTCCGCGAGGTCTGGATCTTGCGTTGTTCTTCGGTGGGGACGAATCCCGCCGGAATGAACTGGGGGGAAGCGGAAGGTGTGGTCATGGGCAGGCAACAGGCGGACAGCGAAGGCCGCTGGGACCAGCGGCGGCTTCAGTGTAAGCGGACGGCGCCCTGCCCAGGCGGGCAGGGGCCGGAATCCGCCGGGGCGCCCGCCCGGGGCGTTACCGTACCGGCCAGCCGTACATCAGGCCGCCGTTGCGGTAGGACGCGTTCAAGCCGCGTTCCAGCTTGAGCGGGCTGTTCGGGCCAAGGTTCTTCTCGAAGCTCTCGCCGTAGTTACCGATGTGCTTGATGATGTTGTAGGCCCACTTGTCATCCACGCCCAGGTTCTTGCCCATGCCGGGCGTCACGCCCAGGAGGCGCTGGACGTTGGGGTTGGTGCTTTTCAGCATCTCGTCCACGTTCTTGGACGTGACGCCGTATTCCTCGGCTTCCATCATGGCGAACATGGTCCAGCGGACCAGGTTGAACCATTGCTCGTCGCCCTGGCGCACCATGGGGCCCAGCGGCTCCTTGGAGAAATTCTCGGGCAGGATGTCGTATTTTTCGGGGCTTTCCAGGTTGCTGCGCGCGGCGGCGAGCTGCGACTTGTCGCCGGTGAAGGCATCGCAACGGCCCAGGGCGAAGGCGCGGATGATCTCGTCCAGGCGCTCGACCACGACCGGCTTGAAGGTGACATTCTGCGACCGGAACCAGTCGGCCAGGTTCAGCTCGGTGGTGGTGCCCGGCTGCACGCAGACGGTGGCGCCCTCCAGTTCCTTGGCGCTCTTCACGCCCAGGGACTTGTTCACCATGATGCCCTGGCTGTCGTAGTAGTTCACGCCGACGCCGATCAGGCCCAGCGTGGTGTCGCGCGTCAGCGTCAGCGTGGTGTTGCGGGTCAGCACGTCGACTTCGCCGGATTGCAGGGCGGTGAAGCGCTGGACGGCGCTGATCGCCTGGATCTTGGATTTGGAGGCGTCGCCGAACATGGCGATGGCCAGCGCGCGGCACAGATCCACGTCCAGGCCGATCCAGCCGCCCTTGCTGTCGTTCACGGAAAAGCCCGCGACGCCGGTCGATACGCCGCAGTGCACGAAGCCTTTGCTCTTGACCGCGTCGAAGGTCGCGCCGGCGTGGGCGGTCCAGGACGAGATGAACAAGGCGGTTCCTGCCGCAGCCAGTTTGAGTGCTTTCATGGTGTCTCCGCGCGGAATTGCGCATGTTATGGATCAGCCGAAGGCTGAAGTGCGGCGAATGGTAGCCAGCGGGTCTGGGGGGGAGAATCAGGGAATTCCCGTTAAATCCGGGGGGCGGAATTTGGACCGCTCGCCCGGCCGCGCCGGTTTGCCGTCTTGCGACCGATCGCCCATACTGGGCGCTTCCCCATCCAAGCTCCTATGAAACGACGTGACCCACCCGCAGGACGGGACGACAAGCCAAGGCGCCCCTACGCCTTCGTCAAGCACCAGTTGCTCGGCACGTGGTCCGAGCTGACCCGGGTCAACGCCAGCGACCGTCCCTGGGAAATGCCCCTGGCCGCGGCGCTCTCGTCCGGTCTGCCCCTGATGGTGGGCGCGTATTTCGGGCGCATGGACTACGGGCTGATGTCCAGCCTGGGTGGCATGGTGTTTCTCAGCCTGCCCAACGCCTCGCTCCAGATCCGCATGATGATGCTGCTGGCCGCGTCCTTCGGCATGGTGGCTTGCTACGCGCTGGGCGCGCTGACCCAGTTCTGGCCGACCGCGACGATCGCGGCGCTGACCCTGATCGCGATGGTCGTGAACATGGTGTGCCGCTGCTATCGCCTGGGACCGCCCGGCAGCCTGTTCTTCATCATGGCCACGGCAATTGCCGCCTATACGCCCGGCACCGTCCAGGACGTGCCGACGCGGGTGGGCATGGTGGCGCTGGGATGCCTGGTCGCCTGCCTGGTGGCCTTTGCGTATTCGCTGCACATGACGCGCGTCGCCCCGCCGCCCGCGCCCATCGAATTGCCCAAGCCCACCTTCGACTTTGTAGTCTATGACTCCGTCATCATCGGCCTCTTCGTGGGCATCTCGCTGCTGGTGGCCGAATTGCTGCAGCTGCAGCGGCCCTACTGGGTGCCGGTGAGCTGCCTGGCGATCATCCAGGGCGCCAGCCTGCGCGCGGCCTGGAGCCGCCAGTTGCACCGCATCCTGGGCACGGCGGTGGGCTTGTGCGTGGCCTGGGCGCTGCTCAGCCTGCCGCTGAACGTCTGGACGCTGAGCCTGATCATGATGGCGCTGTCGTTCGGCATCGAAACCCTGGTCGTGCGCCACTACGCCAGCGCGGTGGTGCTGATCACCCCGCTGACGATCTTCCTGGCCGAAGCGCCGCACCTGGGGCAGGGCTATCCCATCGACGTCATCGAGGCGCGTTTCGTGGATACGGCGATCGGCGCCTTCATCGGCGTATTGGGCGCCGTGCTGCTGCACAACCAGCGCATCCGCCCGCTGCTGTCGCGCTGGATGCGGGCGGTGCTGCCCCGGCGCGTGAACTGAAAGGCGGCGCCGGGCGCGGGCGTCATGCGCGCGTCGCGGCAATACGCCGGCCGGCTAGGCATCCCGCCGCGCCTTCCTGTCCCTGCGGCCCAGCACCTTCACCCCCGCCGGCACGGGTTTGTCGCGGATGACGTCCCGCATGTATTGCAGGAACAGCTCGGAGCTTGCCGACAGCGACCGCAGGCGCCGCGTAATGAGGCAGACCTCTCGCGCCAGCCGCGGCGAACCCAGCTCGCGGAACACGAACGGACCCGGTGCTGCGCCAGGCGCCAGCGGCGGCACGATGGAACTGGCCGCCAGCGCCGGCAGGATCGAATAGCGACCGCCGCCGCGCAGGACGGCATGCAATGACGACGTCCGGGATACCTCGTCGTGCTGTTGCTCGAAAAATCCCGCCTTGCCGGCATGCTCGCGCAGATGTGCGAGCATGCCGGTGTCCTCGGTAAAGCCCACGTACTCGGCCGGATCCAAGTCTGCCCACTTCAGCGGACGCGCACCGTGCGCGTAGGCGTGCTGTGCATCGCAGATCACGCCATAACGGTCCGCGAAAAGCGGCGTGTAGACCAGTTCGTCGTACCCGTGATGCGGCGTAGAAATCGCAAAGTCGATGTCGCCGTTGACGATCATCTTCTCGACGAGCGCCGAGCCCGCATCATGCAGCGAGAAAGTGATTCGGGGATAGGCCTGCCGGAACGCGGCGATGGCGTCGCCCAGGAAGTAATTGGTGACCGAGGCCACCACCGCGATCCTGACATGCCCTTGCCGGCCTTGAGACAGCGATTCAAGGTCGCTCAGCGCGCCATCGAATTGGCTGAGGATGCGTTCGGCCTCTGCCTTGAAGCGGGCGGCTTCCGGGGTCATCGCCACGCGCCGCGTATTGCGGTCAAAGAGCTTGACGCCCACGGCGTCCTCGAATTGCCGGATCGTGGCGGTGAGCGATGACTGGGTCAGGAACAGCTGCGAGGCGGCCAGGGTGAACGAGCCCGTGTTGGCCACCGCCACGAAACAGCGGAAGTGGCGCAGGGTGATGTTGCGCTTCATCGTCACGCTCCAAAACGGCCTTGCGTTGATTTATTGGCGAAAACGAATAATAGGCGAAAACTAATAATTTGTAGCGCACAAACCGCGCTTCTAGAATTTCGTTCGGACCGGCGGGTCGGGGCGGCGGGTCATGCCGGCGACATCGCCCGCGACATCGCCCGCACCCATCGCGTTCCCAAGGAGCAAACCGAAATGAGCCGTGCAGGTCTGGCGCCGCTGCGCATCCTGATGTCCGAACAAGCGCTGGGCCGGATAGGCCACGCCATTGCCCACGCGCTGGGACGGCGAGCCTTCGAACCCGTCGTCGCGGCGCAGACGCGCGGCCATGAGCCCCGTGATGTGGACGTCGCGTTCATCTCACGCGACGTGACGGGGCTGTCGACCAAGCATCGCGTGCTCGAACCGCTGGAGGCCTTTTACGGCTCGTTGCGCCAGTCCCCGCGGCTGGCGTGGGTGCATGTCCATTCGGCGGGCGCCGACCGTCCCATCTTCGGCGAGCTCAAGGAACGGGGCGTGCGCGTGACCACCTCGTCTGGCGCCAATGCGCGGGTCGTGGCGCAGACCGCGCTGGCTGGCATCCTGGCGCTGGCGCGCGAGTTTCCGACCCTTTTCGAGGCGCAGCGCGCGCGGACCTGGACGCCCTTGATCGGCAGCCTGCTGCCGCGCGACCTGGCGGGGCAGACCGCCGTGATCGTGGGCTGGGGACCGATAGGCCGCGAGCTGGCGACCTATCTCCAGATGCTGGGCCTGACGGTCATTGCCGTGCGCAGCACGGCCGAGCCCGCGGCGGAAGGCGTGGAAACCCACGCCTTCGAAGACCTGGCCCAGATCGCCGGCCGCGCTGACTGGCTGGTGCTGGCCTGCCCGCTCAGCGACCGCACGCGCGGCCTGCTGAATGCCCATGTGCTGTCGCGCATGGCGCCGCATGCCCGCCTGGTCAATGTGGCGCGCGGCGAGGTCGCGGACGAATCCGATCTGATCGACGCCTTGCGCGCCAAGACCCTGGCCGGCGCCTACCTGGACGTCTTCGCGCACGAACCCCTGGATGCCGCGTCGCCGCTGTGGGACCTGCCGAACGTCATCGTCACCCCGCATTCCGCCGGCCATTCGGACGGCAACGAAGCGCGCGTGGATCGCATCTTTCTGGATTACTTGCGCGAGTGGCGGCTGTGACCGGCTACTTGTGAGGGCCGGACGTGGCGCAATACGGGCAATCGGTGGCGCACGCCTTGACTGACGTCGTGGCGCTGGCTTCCGGGCCATGAAAGCACTCGTGCGCCAGCCATTGGCTCAGGCGCTCGTAGCTTTCCATGTTGCTGCGCCAGTTCGGGGCGCACAGATAATAGCCAAGCGGGCTTTCAAAGGTGCGGTCGAATATGTCCACCAGTTGTCCGGTGGCCAGTTCCTTTTCGATCAGGCAGTGCGGCATCAGCGCCACGCCAAAGCCGGACGATGCCGCCTGGATAATCATCGAAAACAGATTGAAGCCGGGGCCGAAGCGCGCCCGGTCATAATCGCCCAGGTACGTCGAAAACCAGTATTCCCACGACAGCGGAATCTCGATGTGCTGCAGCAGCGTGCATTGCTTGATGTCTTCGAGGCTGCCGATGGGATGCTGTTCCAGGTATTCCCGCGAGCAGACCAGCCGGGTTTCGCGTCCGGTCAGGTATTTGGCGTCCCCGTCGTGCCAATCGCCGTAGCCATACTGGATAGAGGCATCGAAATCGAGTTCGGTGCTTTTGTAATCGGCGACGCTATAGCGCACGAAGTTGATCGAGATATCCGGGTTGACCTCGCGGAAGGTCTTCAGGCGCGGAAACAGCCACTGCGCGGCAAAGGTGGGCGCCGCCGATACGTTCAGGGATTTTGCCGACTGCTGCGTCGCCATGACCTGCGAGGTGGCGCTTTCCAGCGTATGCAGGGCCGGGCGGATCAGGCTGAGGTACGTGGCGCCCATGCGCGTCAATTGCAGCCCATTGGTGCCCCGGATGAACAGCGCATGCCCCAGATAGCTTTCCAGCGTGGCGATGTGCCGGCTGATGGCGCTTTGCGTGACGAACAGCTCCTTGCCCGCCCTCGAGAACGACAGATGCCGGGCCGCCGCGGAGAACGCATTCAACTCGGAAAGGGTGGGGCAGCGGCGTCTCATGAGAGGTATCAGGCGGAGGTATCAGGAGGGGGTATGAGTAATGCTCATAAGGCTGTTCGAATTTGTGTCGAACGCATAGGGGGAGACCCGGTATCGGACCCCCGAATTGTACCGGTAGAGTTCGGCATGCCGTCATTTCCAGGCGTTTTGAACTGTTTACGTGGTTGATTATGAAGCCGGTTGTCATCAAGAATTGCAGGATCCTCAATACCCGAACCTTGGCCCTCGAAAGCGCCGCGACCGTGCTGGTCGAGGACGGTCTGATCACCCGGATCGGCGGCGATGAGCCCGCCCCGGCGGATGCGCAGGTCGTGGACGCCAAGGGCATGACCTTGATGCCCGGCATGATCGACTGCCACGTGCACGTGGTGGCGTCGTCGTTCAACCTGGGCCGCGTCGCGGCCCTGCCCAACGCCCTGGCGCTGTTGCGCGCGCTGCCCATCATGCAGGGCATGCTGGACCGCGGCTTCACGTCGGTGCGCGATGCGGGCGGCGCGGACTGGGCGCTGGCCCAGGCCGTGCTGGACGGCACGGTCGACGGCCCGCGCCTCTTCTGCTCGGGCAAGGCCCTGTCCCAGACGGGCGGCCATGGCGACTTCCGCCAGCGCAACGACGAGCTCGACCCGTGCCCCTGCTCGGTCAAGATCGGCAACATCGGCCGTGTGGTCGACGGCGTGGACAATTGCCGCCTGGCCGTGCGCGAGGAAATCCTCAAGGGCGCCACGCAGATCAAGGTCATGGCCTCGGGCGGCGTGGCCTCGCCCAACGATCCGATCCAGAACCTGGGCTTCTCCGAGGCCGAGCTGATCGCCATCGTGGAAGAAGCCAGCAACGCCAGCACCTACGTCATGGCCCATGCATACACGCCCCGCGCCATCACGCGCGCCGTGCGTTGCGGCGTGCGCACCATCGAGCACGGCAACCTGGTCGACCGCGAGGCCGCGCAGGTGATGAAGGAACACGGCGCCTACATGGTGCCCACGCTGATCACTTACGAAGGCCTGGCCAACGACGGCGAGCGCTATGGCCTGCCGCTGGACTCCGTGAAAAAGATCGCCACCGTGCGCACGCAGGGCCTGACCGCGCTGGAGATCCTGGACGACGTCGGCGTGAAGATGGGCTACGGCAGCGACCTGCTGGGCGAAACCCACTACATGCAGTCCGACGAACTGGTGCTGCGCAGCCGCGTGCTGGGCAACGCCAAGGTCATCCAGCAGGCGACCCTGATCGGCGCCGAGATCCTCAACCAGCAGGGCCTCTTGGGCGAAGTGTGCGAAGGCGCCTACGCCGATCTGCTGCTGATCGACGGCAATCCGCTGGATGACATCGCGCTGCTCACCCAACCCGATTCGATCAAGCTGATCATGAATCGCGGCCTGCTGCACAAGAACGCCTGCTGACGTTCACTTTCTTCTTTACTCCGGAAATTCCCATCATGTATTCCGTATCCGACCGCCTGGAGCGGCTGCCCTTCAGCAGCTTCCACTTCCGGCTGCTGTTGATCGGCGGCCTCGGGCTTGCCTTTGAAGCCCTGGACGCCGGCATCATTGCCTTCATCATCCCCTCGCTGCGCACGCAGTGGGGCCTGACCACCGGCCAGATCGGCTGGATCGCCAGCAGCACCTACGTCGGCTTCCTCGTCGGCGCGCTGTTCTCCGGCATCCTGGGCGACCGCTACGGCCGCAAGAAGATCATGATGTGGGCCCTGCTGCTGTTCTGCGTGGCCACGTTCTTCAATGCGTTTGCGCGCAACTATCACGAGTTCTACATCCTGCGCATGATCGCCGGCATCGGCATGGGCGCCGAAGGCGCCATCATCGCGCCCTACCTGGCCGAATTCGTCAGCAGCAAGTACCGCGGCCGTTTCACGGGCGCGCTGGCGGGCTTTTTCTCGTTCGGCTTCGTGCTGTCGGCGCTGCTGGGCTACTTCATCGTCCCGATGAGCGATGACGGCTGGCGCTGGATCATGATCATCGCGTCGGTGCCCGTCATCTTCCTGCTGTGGTGGCGCAAGTCGCTGTTCGAATCGCCGCGCTGGCTCGAACACACCGGCCAGACCGCCGAAGCCAACCGCATCTGCGAAGTTATCGAAGCCGAAGTGCAGCAGAGCACTGGCCGTCCGCTGCCCAAGCCGGTCGCGACGCGCAAGGCCGCGCCGACGCCCGCCGACCAGCAGACCGCGATGGCCAAGCTGGCGTCGCTGTTCTCCCAGCAATACCTGGGCACGACCGTGCTGGTGTGGGTGTTCTGGATCACCGTGCTGTTCTGCTACTACGCCTTCCTGGTGTGGATCCCCAGCCTGCTGGTCGAACGCGGCTTCACGATCACCAAGAGCTTCTCGTACACCATCCTGATCTATCTGTCGCAGATTCCCGGCTACTTCTCGGCCGCCTACTTCAACGACCGGATCGGACGCAAGTACACCATCCTGGCCTACATGCTGCTGTCGTGCCTGTCCGCGCTGGGCCTGGCCCTGGCCAGCGGCGAGCACCAGATCATCATGCTGAGCATGCTGCTGTCCTTCGGCATGAACGGCGTCATCGCCGGCCAGTACACGTACACCGCCGAAATCTATCCCACGTCGATCCGCGCGACCGGCATGGGCGCGGCCTCGGCCTTCGCCCGCATCGGTTCGATCGCGTCGCCGACCATCGTGGGCGTGGCGTATCCGGTGCTGGGCTTTGCCGGCGTGTTCGCCATGATGACCGCCATCCTGCTGGTCGGCGGGCTGGGCATCCTGTTCTACGGCAAGAACACGCGCGGCGTCGTGCTCGAGGAGATCAACGCATGACGGCGGCATCGGTCCTGGCGCTGGGCCCGCTGGCGGCCCATGCCCGCAAGCTGGGCCTGGCCGCAGATCGCCAGGCGCAGTGGAGCGCGATCTCGGCCTTGCTTGAAGCAGCCTTCGGCCACAAGCTCTTCACCGCGCTGGTCCACCTGGAAGCGCACCGCCTGATGAAGCGGCTGCATACGTCCGACGAAAGCATCAGTCCGCTGGGCGGCTTCAAGGCCACCGGCAACGGCCCGTGGTCGCGGCTGGTGTTGCAGGAAGGACGGATCTACGTGGCCAGCAACGAAGACGACGTGCGCACGGTGTTTTCCGAGGCCTCGATGCTGATCGAACGCGGGCTGCATTCGGCGCTCAATATCCCCGTGCGGCATGAGGGGCGGGTGATCGGCTCGCTCAACATGCTGGGCGCCCGCCATGCGTATGACAACGCCGACCACGACCTGGCCGCCGTGATCGGCGGACTGTGCGCCCCGGTCTTCATCGAAGAGATGCGGGCCGCGCAGGCAGCCGCCGAGGCCGTGGACCGGTCGGCGCTGGACAGCGTGTGATTGACTGAAAAGTGGTGCGCGGTCACAAGGCCGTGACGGCGTCTTGGGGGCCGCTCGATCGAGTGGCCCTTTTTTTTGCGCAGCCGGGGCTTATGCCGGGCGGGGGTTGCGGATTACCAGCGCCACGCCCGCCAGCACCAGCGTCGACGCGATCACCAGCACGCCCGTCAACGGCTCGTCCAGAAACAGCGTTCCGCCAAATGCCGCCAGCACCGGCACGCTGAGCTGCACGGTGGCGGCGCGCGTCACGCTCAACTGTTTCAGGGCCGCATACCAGAGGATGTATCCCAGGCCCGACGTCACCGCGCCGGACGCGACGGCGTACGCGGCGCCTGTCGCGTCGAAGCGGGTTTGCGACGCCGCCAACTGCGCGGCGAATAGCGCCAGCGCCACCGGCGTGGCGCGGATGAAGTTGCCGGCGGTTGCCGCTGCCGGATGCTTCGTGCCGCGCCCGAGCAGCGAATACATGCTCCACGCGACGCCCGACACGATCATCAGGAACCCGTAGAACAATGGCGGCGCGCCCATGCCGGGCAGCATCAGGGCCACCAGGCCGGCGATTGCGAGGGTGATGCCCATGCCTTGCAACGGGGACAGCCTCTCGCCGATCAAGAAGCCATACAGGACCATGCTGATCTGGATCGCGCCGAACAGCAGCAGCGCGCCGGTCCCGGCAGGAATATGCGTATAGGCAAAAGAGAACGCCAGCGCATACGCAAACAGGGCCAGCGCGCCCGCCCAGGTGCCTTCGAGGCGCGAGCGGTCGCGGCGGGCGCGCAGCACCAGCCACAGCATCAAGGCGCCGGACCCGATGCGCAGGGCGACAAAGGTCGTGGGATCGATGGCCGTCTGCGTAAGCGCAACCCGGCACAGCAGGGAATTGCCGGCAAAGGCCAGCATGGCGAAGAGGGTCAGGGCGAAAAGGCGCAATGTCATGGCGCGGGCCTTCCAATGACCGCTGCGAGGCGCCAGCCGGCGCCGGTTACCGTACGGCCACGGCGGCGTCGCGGAACCGCTGCACCAGCGGGGAACCGTCTTCGGAACGATACGCCAGCAGGACCTGGCTTTGGGCGTCCGGCGTGTCCAGTTCCCGATAGGCCACGCCGGGGATGCCCGTCTTCATGTAGGTATCCGGCAGGATGGAAATGCCCATGCCCGCCGCCACCAGGCCGATGATGGTCGCACCTTCGCGCGCCTCCTGGCCCACCTGCGGCGCAAAGCCCGCGCGGCTGGCCAGCACGCCCACGTGATCGAACAGGCCGCAGCCCAGCCCGCGTGGAAACAGGATGAAGGACTCGTCCGCCAGGTCCGTCATGGACAGCGGCGCGCTGCGCCGCGCCAGCGGATGCGATTGCGGCAGGGCGGCCATCAGGCGGTCGGTCCAGAGCGGCACCGTTGCGATGTTGGGCGGCGCAACGAACAGGATCGACGGCCGCAGAAAACCCACGTCGATGTCCTTGGCCGCCAGCGCGCGCAATTGCTGGCCGGTGGACTGGTGGCTCAGGTCCACGCCCACGCCGGGAAAGTCCGTGCGGAACGCGTGAACGATGCGGGGAAAGGCCTCGAACATCGGCACCGACGCGGTGAATGCCACGCGGATTTCGCCGGTTTCGCCCAGCGCCGATTGCCGCACGACTTCGCCGGCCCGTTCCAGGTGGGCCAGCGCCCGGCGCGCCTGCTCCAGGAACAGCGCGCCGGCCTGTGTCAGTTCCACGCTGCGGCTGGTGCGCGTCAGCAGGGGCGACCCCAGTTCTTCCTCCAGGGCCTTGATCTGCAGGCTGAGCGGCGGCTGGCTGACGTGCAGCCGGCGGGCGGCCTGGCTGAAGCTCAGTTCCTCGGCGACGGCGACGAAGTAGCGCAGTTGGCGGAAATCCATATCGATTTGGAAAGCAAATAGATCGTCATGAAAAACGGTATTGGACGATATGAGTGTACTCCGCGCATCATGCCGCCATACCAACACCGATAACTAGACAGACAGGAGACATTCATGAAGGCTTTCGTCCCGTCGCGGCCCCGCCGCGCCCTGGTCACCGCCGCGGGTCTGGGCGCGTTGCTCGCCGCCGCCACGCTGGCGCCGCTGCCGGCCGCCGCCCAGGCCGCCTTTCCCGACAAGCCGATCCGCATCGTCGTGCCGTACGCCGCGGGCGGCGGCGTGGACATCGTCACCCGCCTCGTCAGCCAGAAAATGGGCGAGGCCCTGAAGCAGACCATCATCGTCGACAACCGCCCCGGCGCGGCCACCAACATCGGCATGGACATGGTTGCCCGGGCCCAGGCCGACGGCTACACACTGCTGACGGCCTCCAACACGCTGGCCGCCAACGGCGCCCTGTTCTCCAAGCTGACGTTCGATCCCGCCCACGATTTCACGCCGGTCGGCGCGATCGGTTACGCGCCGCTGGCCGTGGTGGTGCCCATCCAATCGCCATTCAAGACCTTGAAGGACCTGACCGACTACGGCCGCGCGAATCCCGACAAGCTGACCTATGCGTCGGCGGGCAACGGCAGCTCGGGCCACCTGGCCAGCGAACTGCTCAAGCGCGAAAGCGGCATGAAGGCGCTGCACGTGCCCTACAAGGGCGGCTCGCCGGCGGTCACGGACCTGTTGGGACAGCGCATCTCCTTCATGTCGATCAACCCGCTCGAAGTCGTCTCGCACGTCAAGGCGGGCAAGCTGCGCGCGTTGGCCGTGCTGGACGACGAACCGGCCGCCATGCTGCCCGAGGTGCCCACGGTGGTCTCGCAGGGCTTGCCGGGCGCGATGGCGACGGTGTGGTGGGGCCTGATCGGTCCCAAGGATCTGCCGCCCGAGGTCACGGCCAAGCTCAACGCCGCGCTGCAGGCCGCACTGAAGGACCCCGACGTCAAAAAGCGTTTTGGCGAAATGGGCGCCGTCGTCACGCCGGGCACCGACAAGCAGTTCGGCGCGTTCGTCGCGGCGGAAACCACCAAATGGACCAAGGTCATCCAGGACGCGGGCATCAAGGCGGACTAGACGCGCCCGCGCCGGCACGGCGCCGCGCGGCGGCGCGTGCCGGCT
This sequence comes from Achromobacter sp. NFACC18-2, assembly GCF_900108985.1. Taxonomy (NCBI): domain Bacteria; kingdom Pseudomonadati; phylum Pseudomonadota; class Betaproteobacteria; order Burkholderiales; family Alcaligenaceae; genus Achromobacter; species Achromobacter sp. NFACC18-2. Next base: position 121,008 of record NZ_FNYM01000013.1, read on the forward strand.
TTCATGCATAGAGGAATTGAGATGGAACGGCAAAAGAACGGGCTGGTCGTCAGCGCACACTCCGCGGATTTCGTCTGGCGCGCGGGGGGCGCCATCGCCCTGTACGCCAAGCGCGGCTGGAAAATGACCGTGGTGTGCCTGTCGTTCGGCGAGCGCGGCGAATCCGCCAAGCTGTGGAAGCAGCCCAGCATGACGCTGGAAAAAGTGAAGGCAGACCGCCGCGACGAAGCGCGCCTTGCGGCCGACATCCTGGGCGCGGACATCCGCTTCATGGATTGCGGCGACTATCCGCTGCGCGTGTCGGACGAGGCGCTCTTTGAACTGGTCGACGTCTATCGCGAGCTGCAGCCGGAATTCGTGCTGACCCACTCGCAAAAAGACCCCTACAACTTCGACCACCCGCTGGCCACGCACGTCGCGCAGGAAGCCCGCGTGATCGCGCAGGCGCACGGCCACCATCCCGAACAGGCGGTATTGGGCGCGCCGCCCGTGTTCCTGTTCGAGCCGCATCAGCCCGAACAATGCGAATGGAAGCCCGAGGTCCTGCTGGACATTTCCGAGGTCTGGGACCAGAAGCGCCGCGCCTTCGAAACCATGGCCGCGCAAGAACACCTGTGGGAGTACTACACGCGCGTCGCCCTGCAACGCGGCGTCCAGGCCTCGCGCAACTCGAACTTGAAGATCCAGTACGCCGAAGGCTACCAGCGCGTGTTTCCCCAAGTCACCGGGGAACTGGCATGAGCGTCGCCGTCAGGAACATCGCGCGCGCCGACAGCGCGGTCATCGCGCGCCTGGCGTCGGCCGGCGTTGCGACCGCGCACGAAGCCCAGCAGCGCACGGGGCTGTTGCAGCCCTACCTGCGCCCCATCTACGCCGGCGCGGCCATCGCGGGCAGCGCCGTCACCGTCCTGGCCCAGCCGGGCGACAACTGGATGCTGCACGTCGCCATCGAACTCTGCCGGCCTGGGGATATCGTGGTGGTGGCCTGCGCGTCTTCCAGCGAAGACGGCATGTTCGGCGAGCTGCTAGCCACCTCGATGCGCGCGCGCGGCGTGCAGGGGCTGGTCATCGACGCCGGCTGCCGCGACGTCGCGGCGCTGAAGGACTTGCCGTTTCCCGTGTGGTCCAAGTGCGTATCGGCCAAGGGCACGGTCAAGGCCACGCCGGGGTCGGTGAACGTGCCGGTGGTGTGCGCGGGCGCGCTGGTGCAGCCGGGCGACGTCGTGATCGCCGACGACGACGGTGTGTGCATCGTGCCGCGTGCCCGGGCGGCGGAAGTTGCCGACGCGTGCGACGCGCGGCTGGTCAACGAGGCGGCCAAGCGCAAGCGGCTGGCGGCTGGGGAATTGGGGTTGGATATCTACGGGATGCGCGAGAAGCTGGCGGCGGCGGGGCTGGTTTATGTGGACAGCTCCGGCGCCTAGACCGCAGCCGCTTCTTACTCAGTATCGGACGGCGCCTATTTCCTTATGGGGGCTTTCAGGCATTCTGTTTCGAGACAACTCGATGCGGAGCCATGTATGGTCGAATTGGACTTTTTGCTCAATAACCAACCCATGAGCAAGCTCAAGGGAATGGGCTTATCCATGGATGCGTTCTCCGGTATGGATAAACACGTCAATCATTGCGCAGCCGCCTGCTTGCGCAACGTAGGACCCATTCCGCCCGGGGCGTACTATATCGTTGATCGGCCCACAGGCGGGTTATTGGGAAGCGTCAACACCTGGATCAAGAAACGTTCCGGCTGGTTTGGCCTGTTCGGGATCGACAGCAAGATTGACGATTTCGTATTCTGTAGTGACGTTGAGCGGGGCAATTTTCGACTGCATCCCAAGGGTCCGCTTGGCATAAGCGAAGGCTGCATCACTGTGGAACGCGAGAATGACTTCTTGTACTTGCGTCAACAATTGCTAAGAAATCCTGCCCAGCCAATTCCGGGAACCCGGCTCATGGCGTATGGAAAAGTCGTTGTCCGGTGTGGGAGGCAGGGAGCGTAATGCGTCGTTGGCGATACGTAGCGCTGTTCTTATGGCTGATCCTGGGCAGCCTATTGCTCGGGCGCCATTGGGCCGGTCATCCTTCTGCGTGGAATCCGGTGCCAGATTGGTTCTGGAAGGCGCTGGCGGCGCGCTTGACCGTTGGCTGTTGCGAAGGCGCGGCTGACGTCGAATTTTATGTTCTGTGGGGTGCTGCATTCATCTTGATTGCCCTGTTCACGACAGTGGTCTGGATCGCGGCAGTTAGTCTGCGTAGACGTATGTATCAGTAGCGCTCTGGGGCTGTTTGCCGTCAGCGCTGCCCCTGCGCATCCACCGGCCCCGTCACCGTGATGATCAACGGCACACCGTTGATTTCCCGGGGCAGGTGCGCTGCGACGTTGGCGTCCGTTACGCCCACGGCGAGCGCTTCTTCACCCGGGCGCCCCGTGGTGACGCCCACCGAGACCACGCCCGGCGTGGCGAGCAGCCTCGCCTCTGCACTGGCCAGTGTCTGCCCTGCCGCGCTGCGCGATTGCGCTTCGGGGGGGGCGTATTCGACAGGGCCGGCGCCGGAGAAATCAGGTCCTGGTTTTGGTATGTCGCTCATGGCTCCAACTCCTCGTGTTTCGATAAAGCGGTAAATCGGCCGCCCCGTTGAGGGGCAGGGCGGCCGGAACCTCGATCAGGGCAGCAGCCTGATGTTCAGTGCGGAAAACACGGACGCGATCGGGTTGGCGAACGTCGTGCCGCCGCCGCCCGCGAACAGCAGCGCGACGGGCCGCACGCCGGAAGCCCAATGCCAGATCAGCGATCCGGAATCGCCGCCCGCCGAGAACGGATTGGCGTTCACCGACTGGATGGCGATCTGGTTGCGGAACAGCGCCACGCGGCCGCCGCCGTAGTTCACGTTAACCGACACGCCGATCTGTGTCACGCGGCCCTGAGTGAGCCCCGTGGTGCGGCCGCTCTTGCCGACGATCATGCCGAGCGAGGCGGCCAACGCCGCCGTGCCGGTGCGGTAATACGCGGCGCTGCCGCCCGACAGGTAGTACTGCTCGCCGCGGATGCGCTCGTGCCAGGCCCAGCCGAAGGCCGCGTCCACGAAATTCGCGGCGCCGCCGAAGTTGATCGGCACCCAGCGCGCCAGCACGGCAATCTGGTCCCCCGGATGGCGCCCGCCATCCGCCGTGCCTGGCTGGATGATGCTGTCGTTCACGCTGGCAACGTTGGAATTGGCCAGCACGTGGTTGTTACTGAGGATCAGGTGCCGATTGGTCCACGGCGCCGTCAGGCCGATCGCCCGGCTTCCGAGCGTACCTGCCGTGACATTCACGTGTCCCACCGACACCCCGCCCGGCGCCGGACGATGCCGCGCGCGGTGCGAATAAGCGTCCACGACGCCCACCGGCACCTGCTGCACCGGCACGCTCGATAGCGAGCGCGTGCCGGCCGCCTGCGCCACCTGGCCAAGCACCGCCTCCTGCGGCATGGCGCTTTCGGTAAAGATAGTCAGCACAGGCTCACCGGGGCCGCCCGCGCCGAACGTGACGTTGGTCGGGTCCGGCAAGCCTATCCCGACACCGACGATGCCTTCGGACGAAGGGGTTTCGGAGAAGGTCCGGAATTCGCCGGACGCGGTCAGCAACTGCGCTTCGATCGCATCTCGCAACGCCAGCAGGTCGTCCGACACGCCTGCCTCGGCAAAAACGGCTTGTTGTTCCGCCTCTTGGCTCAGCGCTTCGAGTCCGGCGGCGTCAGAGTCCGGGTTCTCGGGCGCCCCGGAAGCGGACTTGCCGGTGGCCGGCCCGCCTTCGTCTTCTTCGCCCGGGTTGTCCACCCGTGGGGTGTTGTTGTTCTTTCCTGACATGACAGTGTCCTCCAACTATATGAGTAAGCGTTAGATAGAACCGTGCAGAACTTCCATTAGGTCATTAGTCGCCCCGCGGCTTTTCGAGCCGCGCCTGGCGCTTGAAGCCCGGTTTGCACTGCCACTGCGGCGGGCGGCCAATTGGGTGCAGGGGACCTTTCGTTTGCTCCTTGAGGTTGATGGCCGATCTGGCCAGATAAAAGCAGCCCCTCTCCGCAAGCGAACCTTGCGGTTGGCAGTCTGCGGATCGGGGCTGGAGAGGAATGTCGCGGGGGCGCCCGGAGGGTGATGACAGGCTGGGTGCGGCGCTGCCGGAGCGTCCTGCCGACGTGTCCCCAGTCAAGCGCGGGGTGGCCGGCAGGGCAGGTAACCACGCCCGGCAGCCCGCACGAGGGGCGGCTTGCCTGGCATGGGAAGCGACTGGATTTCGAAGCGGATTAGGCCTTTTGGGCGTTGATGCGAGCCATTATTTGGCTACGTTCACCGCTTGGGTATGGGCAACTTTCGGTATGGACAAGCGAAGGTTGAATGAGGTGGATGAGATCCGGATGAGGGCCGGCGTTTTGTGCAAGCCGCCGGCTGTATCCGTGCCGACGGCGCAAGCTCACCCCGTCAACCGCACCTGCATAGGCGCAAACCCCGCACGCCGCTTCCAGGTGAGCAGGCCTTCTCCGCCATGCTCCAGCGCCCCATACCAAATGGCGCGTGCGCCGCGCGCCGGCGGCGTGTCGGCGTCCAGCAGCCATTGCGCGATGTGCGCGTGCATCAGCAGCATGACGCCGTCAGCCAGAAAATCGCGGTGTCCCATCAGGTCCAGGTAGTGGACCAGTTCGCCCGCGCGCGCGAGCTTGGTGTAGGCCACCAGCCGCTCGGGCGTCTCAAGGTTGCCATTGCGATGACCGGGCGTGTCGATGAAGACGCCCCACCAGATAGTCCAATGGGTATCGCAGGCGGGCGGTTTCCAAGGTTGGAGCTCTTCCGTTTGCCGTCCGATATGTTCGGGCCGCAATAGCCAGCGCGCCAGCACCGGACCGCCACTGCGCACCGCCATCGATGTCTTGATGGCGTGCACGTCATGGACGTGGTTGGCCAGCGCGAAAGGGCGCACGCGATATCCCATGCGCCCGGCGCGGCGGATCTTGGTCATGTTGCGCGAAGACAGGCCTCGCAACTGTTGTTCCAGTCCCTTTGCATCACCGCAGGCCTGCAGGTCCAGCATCATCGGCGTGGCGCCGCGGCCAAGCGCGTGCATGTCATAGCGCTGCGCCACGCGCCGCATGCGCGTCAGCGCCTGGGCGGAACCCGATCCCGACGCCCGGCCTGCCTCCAGGTCGAGCGTCATCGACGCCGGAGTGCCTCCCCACAAGTGCAAGCGCGCCGATTTACGGCGCCGCACCAGGATGGGATCCAGCACCCCATAGTAAATACGCATCAAAAAGGCGATCGCGTTCATTCGGGTCCGCGTTGAGAGGGCAAAACCCGAGGAGTGTAAGTGAATATGGGGTTGGGGAGCTACGCCGCCACGAAACGCGCCGGTTGTGGCCATGGCGTCGCTGTAAATCCTGGCGATAACTGCCGGTATCGCTGCGGATTGCGACTAGCCCTGACCCCAACCGGCACGTGCACCCATCAACGCTTGCGCGCGGTCAGCCAATCGATGGGCTGGAGCGCCCGGTCGACGATACGCACTTCACCGATGCTGCCAAAGAAGCCATCGGCACGTGCGCCATCCCACGAACCCGCGCCGATGATCCACGGCATGTTTGCCGCAAGCGTCGCCAGTCCGGGGGCGTCGGAGGTGTTGCGCAGCACGGGCGCGCCTTCCACGTAGAGAATGGTCTCGTGCGTGGTGTCGTCGTTCACGACGGCAACGTGCATCCACTTGTCAGGGATGATCTCGCCAGACCAGTTGGCCTTGGCGCCGCGCGTTCCAGCGGTATCGGGCACCACTTCCCACTGGATCTCGCGCAGGCTCGACACCGCGAACAGCAACGGCGGCGACTCCGGGTCTCCCCCGGAAAAGCCCGGCAGGTCGCCGCGCTTGCCGTCGCGCGTCATGATGTTCATCCACGCATGCTTGGACGCGACCCAATCGCGGTCGATCTTGATGAACGCTTCCACCGTGTAGCCGTTGGGCGCGGTCTGAGCATTGATGACGGCCGCGGCGTCCGTGGCGAAGTAGCTCATCCGCGCCGTGTTCTTGTCGGTGTTCAGAAAGCGCACCGAGCCGGGAGCGGCCGAAAGGTAATGGTGATCGTCGGACCACACGACGTCGCCCAACTGCGCACCGGCCACGCCATCGATGTTCAAGGGCACGCGGCGCATGGGGTTCATGCCGGTGCGGTCGGCGATCAACTCGCCCACGGGGACAGGCTGACCATCGGCGCCGCCAAAGAAGCGCCAGTGCGCCAGCGTGCCCGAGACCTGCGGGTAGTCTTCACTATCGGCGGCAGGCTTTTGCTCCGCGGCAACCGGATCCGTGTAGTTCGCAAGAATCAACGCGCGCGCCTGGTCGATCAGCGAGGTATGCGACGGCGTGGCCGCCTTGAATTCCTTGTTGAAGCCGCCAAAGCGCTTGGCGAAATCCATCTTGATGGTGAACTGTTCATTGGCGGCCGTCAGGATGGCCTGGTCGAACGTGTTCAGCGTTCCCTTCGGCTTCTGAGGCACCCAGGGCGAAAACGACAGCACCCGGATCTCATTGTTGGTGAGGTCGAATTCGTAAAGGCGCATCAGGCCGTTGCCGCCCTGGTAAGCCATCTGGTAGTCCACCACCATTTCTTCAACGGCGTTGCCGAACGCATTCGTCTTGGTCAGGTGCGCGGCGCCGTGATAGTGCCCGTTGAGCGTCATGAAGATCTGATCGTTGTCGCGGATCAGCTTGTCCCACAGCATCAGTCCGTAAGGCACTTCAAGCGGCGTGACGCCGTCTTTATCGATGTTCAGCAGTTGGTGGTTGACCAGGATGACCGGCAACGAGGGGTTCGCGCGGATGACCTGATTGGCCCACGTCAGCGCGTCATCGGAAATGCGCCACGACAACGACAACACCATGAACTTCTGGCCTTCGGCTTCGAACACGTGGTATTCGTGAAAACCACTGGGATCGCGGCCGCCAAAAGTGGCTTGCTGCTTGGCGCGATCGGCGCTGAAGGTCTGCAGGTACGGCTCGGCGGCCAGATTGCGCTGGGCATCCGTGGCGCTGGCCTGACTGCTGGCGTCGACGTAGTCGCGGTCCAGGATCACGTCGTGGTTGCCGGCCAGGATCGAGTAAGGCACCTTGGCGTCTTCCAGAATCGCCATCGCCGCGTCGGCCACCTTCCACTGATCGGGCTTGCCCTGCTGGTCGACCACATCGCCCAGGTGGACCAGGAACGGAATGCTGAGCGACTTGGCATGGTCCGCCACCCACTGCGTCTGCGCCTTGTACGGCTCGCTGCCGTACTTGCGCATGAACTGCTGGTTCTCGGCGTCCGTCGCGTAGCGGGAGTAGAACTGCGTGTCGGGCAGTACGGCGACGGCGAAGCTGGAAACGTTGACGGGCTGCGGTTGCGGTTCGGGCTGGGGTTGGGGTTGCTGTCCGGGCGTCTCGGGCGTCGAGGTGTCATCGTCGTCGTCGCTGGAGCAGGCCGACAGCAGGAGGGAACCTCCTACAGGCAGCAGCGTGGCGCCGAAGCCGGCCTTGAGCAGGCTGCGCCGCCGCGGATCTGTGGCGGCCGGCAGTGTCGAAGGGGTGTTGGCAATATCGAGCTTGCCGTCTTGCTTGTCTTGCTTGTCGTGCGCCATCTGTGTCGCCCTGTGGGAAAAGCGGGAAGCTTAGGAAGGGCGGGTGACGGGATGATGAATGTTTAGGTGTTGGGAAGATGACCATTCAAATACGGTCATGGCCGCGAGCGAACATTGCCGCCCTGCAGCCGATGCCGTGCGTGGCCGTGACGGCGGGCGCGGTCTTCATGTCTTCGGCAATAGCGGGTGCGCGAAGCACTCGGCTCAGACGCCGCTGATAGGCTGGGGGCGATAGTCCTTGAATGATGGGTGATTCTGCTTTCGGTCCCGGACTCTACGAGTTGGAGGTCCTGCTTTATGAACTTGAGCACAAGCATTGCGATCTTTGTACGAGCAAATAAAAGATGAGCCCTCTCGCTGTCACCTGCCGCCCGACTATTTCGCCTCCTCGCGTGGAGGTCATCTGGGAAGCCCCCAGCCAGAATCTATGCTGCACGATTGAGTATCCAGAGAAGGCGCCCGTCGGCCAAGAATCGAGCGCACTACGCGATTTTGTGAATGCGAAATGGCCGCTCCCACGCCCTCGCCGCATGATTGTCGGTGGTGAGTTTTCTATGGTCCTCGATTCAGAGGGGCGTCTGCACGACTTCGATATCCGCACTGACTTGATACAGCGGTTTCTTCACCCCATCGCCCCAGGCGATGCCGATTACGTGGAGCCATATATTCAGGCGAGCTTTGACGAGGGCGGCGACGCGGAATGCTGCCCGATTGAAGAAGCGCTGTATGACCCAGCCCAAGGCATTGTCTGTCTCAGTTGGGGGGCGGCTGACCGCTGGTGCAACATCGCGCCGACGTTGGCGCTAGGACTCGCAGCAGATGGAAAGCTCATGAAGATTCAACTAAGCGAGTTTTGGCCGCGAGTGCCGGAGGCCCGGTCGTAAAGCGGATAGCGGCGGCTGAAGTTCAACATCTATCCAAAAACGAAATGAGAGTCCTGTCGGCCAGTCTGGTAATTGTGGTGGCCCTCTGTGGCTGTTCGGATGAGCCCAAAGGGCGATGGAGGGCTAGTGCGCCAGTTGACGTCTACGCTGAAGATAGTGACGGCGCTTCGGTAGCTTTTGTCCTTCAACCAGGAGACATTTGTGCGCTAGGCGATAAGTGAAGCGTCGATAAGGCATTCGGGTTCAAGCGCGTTTCATGCAATAGAGGGGATGGACGGATATCTATTGACAGCGATTTTGAGCAGATATCCGACGCGCCCTGAAGATATGCAAGAAAAGGCGGGTTGCCTCTCTGGATTGTCTCTACTCGCAACGTAGACACTGATCGTATGAGCAGGCTGATCTGCGGTCCCGTATAAGACAGCGCCTATAGTCAACAAAAGCTGTTGCAACTAGCCTTGGTCGGGAACCGCGCCCCACCCGCATATGCACAAACTAGCTCTTATTGTCTTTCTCGTGACTGCTTTCCCTCCATTGGCTTCGATGGCTGCCGCCGATGCCGATGTTCAGAGTGAACGTGAGCTGCGCAACGAATGTTCGGGTGAAATAACCGGGGTTAGGGAATGTCTTCAGAAAAAGGCGGAGGAAAGTGAGGTCGAGTTAAAAGACGCAGAAAAGAAGGCGGTAGACGTTCTGACCAAATGGGATGAAGACGCCAAGTACGTGAACCAAGCCAAGGCCAAGCTCAAAGCAGCAAACAAGGACTTTGTGAAGTACCGCGAGTCCCAGTGCTCATTCGCTTCATCTTTGGGCGGTGGGGCAATTGGAAATGCTTTGGCTATGCGGCGTTTCGCTTGCATTGCAGAACTCAACAGTAGACGAGCGTTTCAGCTACGCGATTTGGTGTCGGATCGGCCACTGAAGTAGCTTTTATGGGCCGTTAGCTCAAAGAGGCGTGGTGCTGAACTCTGATTGCAATTCGATGGTGAGGACAATGCGTAAAGCAACGATATTTGCTGGAGATTTTGACGAGTCTCCATCAAAAGATGCCGCTTGGGTTCGGCAGTGGCTAGAAAAATGGAGCGCAGATGTTGTCGTGGTCCATTATTCAACCGGTGGCTGGGAACACATTTGGGATGTGTTGGGGCCGGAAGCCGCAATTGACGAAATACCCGCCCATCTACTTTGCACGAGTGAATGGGCTTCAGAGGGATAGCGCTTCCTGGCCCCACCGCAGCCGGTGTCAAGGTTGGCCGCCAGTAATCCGGAATGAAAAAAGCCGTTGACGGCAAACGTCAACGGCTTTTCGAAATCTGGTGCCCGGGGCCGGAATCGAACCGGCACGCCTTGCGGCGGGGGATTTTGAGTCCCCTGCGTCTACCAATTTCACCACCCGGGCTAGGAGGTCGCGAACACGTCCAGATGACGGCTGCGGGAGATGCGAAGACCGCGATTATATGCGGTCTTTTCCATCTTGTCAGGCGACGGCCGGGCGAGCAGGCCGTATCCAGCGCGATCTCGGGACAGGCCACGCAGCGCATCCCGGACGCTATGCGCCCAAAACCTACTTCTTCTCAGGCAAGAACCAGTTCATCACCAGCGCGCAAATCCCGCCGGTCGCAACGCCCGATTCCAGGACGCTCTTCACGGAATGCGGCAGATGCGACAGGATTTCCGGCACCTGCGACACGCCCAGGCCCAAGGCCAGGGACACGGCGATGATCAGCAATGCCCGGCGATCCAACTGGATGCCCGCCAGGATATTGATCCCCGACGCAGCCACCGCGCCGAACATGACCATGGCGGCGCCGCCCAGTACGGGTTCGGGCACGGCTTGCAGGACGCCGGCCACGACGGGGAACAGGCCCAGCAGGATCAGCATGCCGGCGATCCACACGCCGACGTGGCGGCTGGCGATGCCGGTCAATTGGATGACGCCGTTGTTCTGCGCGAAGACGGAGCTGGGGAAGGTGTTGAACACGCCGGCCAGGAGCGAGTTCGCGCCGTTGACCAGCACGCCACCCTTGATGCGCTGCATCCACAGCGGGCCTTCGACGGGCTGCTTGGAGACCTTGCTGGTGGCGGTGACGTCGCCGATGGCTTCCAGGGACGTGACCAGGTAGATGATCAGCATGGGCACGAACAGGGCCCAGGAGAAGCCCAGGCCGAAGTGCAGGGGCACGGGCACCTGGAACAGGGCGGCTTCGCGGGCGCCGGTGAAGTCCAGTCGTCCCATCCAGGCGGCGGCGATGTAGCCGACGGCCAGGGCCAGCACCAGCGCAGTGCTGCGGATCCAGACGACCGGCACGCGGTTGAGCAGGATGATGGTGCCAAGGACGAGGCCGGACAGGGTGAGGTTTTCGGCGCTGGCGAAGGTGCCGTTGGCCATGGCGCCGAAGCCGCCGCCCATGCTGATGAGGCCGACTTTGATCAGCGTCAGGCCAATGAGCAGCACGACGATGCCGGTGACGAGGGGGGTGATGAGGCGCTTGACGAAGGGCAGGATGCGGCTGATGCCCATTTCGACGAAGGAGCCGGCGATGACGACGCCGAAGATGGCGGCCATGACGGCTTCGACCGGGGTGCCTTGCTTGACCATGACCGAGCCGCCGGCAATCAGCGGGCCGACGAAGTTGAAGCTGGTGCCCTGCACGATGAGCAGCCCGGCGCCCAGGGGGCCGAAGCGCTTGCACTGCACGTAGGTGGCGATGCCGGAGATGACCAGCGACATGGAGACGATCAGGGTGGTGTCGCGGCTGCTGACGCCCAGGGCCTGGCAGATGAGCAGGCCGGGGGTGACGATGGGGACCAGGATGGCCAGCAGGTGCTGCAGGGCGGCGACGAAGGCGACGGGGCGCGCGGGGCGGTCGTCGGGGCCGTAGACCAGGTCGTGGCTGGGTTCGGCGTCGTGGGGCGCGCTGCTGGGGGCGGGATGGGCGAGGGAGGCGGGTTGCATGGCGGAGTGCCGGCCGGGGAGGGGTAGAAAAGTGCGGGATTTTACCGGGGACAGCCCGGCGTCAGGTTGCTCTCACGCGACCCGGCCTTGAAAAGTTCCGATAGGCCCCCACATCAGTAGGGTTTCCCGGAGACCGCGCGGGCGCGCTGCCCCCGCCGCCGGATATTTGTCCCTAATTAATTTTCTAGCCACGTAGAACTATGAGCCAAACCGCCACGACTTCCGCGTCCGAAACCCTGGGGTTCCAGGCCGAGGTGAAGCAACTGCTTCATCTGATGATCCATTCGCTGTACAGCAACAAGGAAATCTTCCTGCGCGAGCTGGTGTCGAACGCGTCGGACGCCTGCGACAAGCTGCGCTTCGAGGCCATCGACCAGCCCGAGCTGCTGGAAGGCAACGGTGAACTGGCCATCACGGTCAGCTACGACAAGGCGGCCCGCACGATCACGATCTCGGACAATGGGATTGGCCTGTCGCGCGAGGAAGCGGTCGCGAACCTGGGCACGATCGCCCGGTCGGGCACGCGCGAGTTTTTCTCGCAGCTCACGGGCGACAAGCAGAAGGATGCGCAGCTCATCGGCCAGTTCGGCGTGGGCTTTTATTCGTCGTTCATCGTGGCGGACAAGGTGACGGTGGTGAGCCGCCGCGCCGGGTCCTCGGAAGCGATCCAGTGGGAATCGGACGGCCAGGGCGAATTCACGATTGCCGCCGCCGAAAAGGCCGGCCGCGGCACGGACGTGACGCTGCACCTGCGCGCCGACGAGGACGAACTGCTCAATGGCTGGAAGCTGCGCGAGATCCTGCGCCGCTACTCGGACCACATTTCGCTGCCGATCCGCATGGCCAAGGAAGAGTGGGATCAAGAGAAGGGCGAGCAGGTCAAGACCGAGGAACTGGAAACGGTGAACCAGGCGAACGCGCTGTGGGCCCGCAACAAGTCCGACGTGACGGAAGAGCAGTACCGCGAGTTCTACAAGACGGTGTCGCACGACTACGACGACCCGCTGGCCTGGACGCACAACCGCGTCGAAGGCCGTAGCGAGTACACGCAGCTGCTGTATGTGCCCAAGCATGCGCCGATGGACATGTGGGACCGCGATGGCCGCCATGGCGTGAAGCTGTATGTGAAGCGCGTCTTCATCATGGACGATGCCGACCAGCTGCTGCCGTCGTACCTGCGCTTCGTGCGCGGGGTGATCGATTCGGCGGACCTGCCGCTGAACGTGTCGCGCGAGATCCTGCAGGAAAGCCGCGACGTGCGCGCCATCCGCGAGGGCTCGGCCAAGCGCATCCTGTCGCTCTTGGAAGACATGGCCGAGAACAAGCCGGAAGACTACGCGACATTCTGGTCGGAGTTCGGCCAGGTGCTGAAGGAAGGCGCGGGCGAGGACACGGCCAACCTGGAGCGCATCGCCAAGCTGATGCGTTTTGCATCGACGGACTCGGGCGACCAGGCGCAGACGGTGTCGTTCGCCGATTACGTGTCGCGCATGAAGGAAGGCCAGGACAAGATCTACTACGTGACGGCCGACACGTTTGCCGCGGCCAGCAACAGCCCGCACCTGGAGATCTTCCGCAAGAAGGGCATCGAGGTCCTGCTGCTGTCGGATCGCGTGGACGAGTGGATGCTGTCGTACCTGCGCGAGTTCGACGGCAAGTCGCTGGTGTCCGTGGCCAAGGGCGGTCTGGATCTGGCGGAGCTGGCCGACGAGGAAGAAAAGAAGCACCAGGCCGAAGTGGCCGAGGACTTCAAGCCGCTGGTCGAGCGCCTGCAAAAGACGCTGGAAGACCAGGTCAAGGAAGTGCGCGTGACGCTGCGCCTGGTGGACTCGCCGGCGTGCGTGGTGGTGGGCCAGAATGAACTCAGCCCGCACCTGTTGCGCATGCTGAAGGCTGCGGGGCAGGAAGCGCCGAACGTGAAGCCGGTGTTGGAGATCAACCCCGAGCATCCGCTGCTGGCGCGCATCCGCGCGGCCGAGGATGGCGAGTTCGATCAGTGGGCGCGGTTGCTGCTGGATCAGGCGCTGCTGGCCGAAGGGGCGCAGATTGCGGACCCGGCGGCGTTCGTGAAGCGGTTGAATGCGTTGCTGCTGAAGTAAGCGGCGGTCAGGGCTGATGAGAGGGGCGTCCGGGAGGACGCCCTTTTTTCTTTATGTTGAATACCCGGCGGGCAAGGTCGAAGAGGTGTCGGGCCGGCGAGTGTCTGATTTTCTGTTGTGAATTACCGCTCGGTAATTCTTGACCGCGCAAGCCGCCAAAACCGCCTTAGGATTACCGATCGGTAACTCTGGTGGTGATGCCATGTCGACGACGCGTGATCATGATGTGGTTCCGGCGGTTGCGCGCACGTCGATCGAATTGGGCGCGCTGGTCAAGTCCGTGCGTCGATCCCAGGGATTGCTGCAAGCGGATCTGGCAGGCTTGGGAAATTCGGGAAACCGGTTTGTGGTCGACCTGGAGCGCGGTAAACCCACTCTGCAGTTGCAGAAGGTGCTGGACATGTTGGACCTCCTCGGCCTTGAGGTCGAAGTGCGTAGGAAGCGCGCCCGACTTGACGGATGGCAAGCCGATTAATGACCTGAAGTCAAAAGTGTTTGCCCGCCAGACGGCTTTTTCTGCAAGGATCGGGCCGTCATACTGCAGCCCTGTCTATCCGATGCGCTGGCCGATTCAGGCCGGCCCCGCCCCAGGTACCGCCTGCCGGCGCCGTCGAACCCAAGGAACTTGCATGAATCCCCAAGAAACCCAGCCGGTGAAGGCCGGCCCGCCGTTGTTGGCGCTTGCCGTCGGTGCGTTTGGCATCGGCGTGACCGAGTTTTCTCCCATGGGCCTGCTGCCCGTTATCGCCGATGGCGTGAACGTGTCCATTCCCAGCGCGGGCATGCTGGTTAGCGCCTACGCCATCGGCGTGATGATCGGCGCGCCGCTGATGACGCTGGCGTTTTCGCGCTGGTCGCGGCGCAAGGCGCTGATTCTGCTGATGGCGATCTTCACCATCGGCAATATCCTGTCCGCGCTGTCGCCCAACTACACGACGCTGCTGCTGGCGCGCCTTGTGACCAGCCTGAACCACGGCGCGTTCTTCGGGCTGGGCTCGCTGGTGGCCGCCAGCGTGGTGCCGCGCCACAAGCAGGCCAGCGCGGTGGCGACGATGTTCATGGGGCTGACCATCGCCAACGTGGGCGGCGTGCCGGCCGCGACGTGGCTGGGGCAGGTGATTGGGTGGCGCATGTCGTTCGCGGCGACGGCCGTGCTGGGCCTGATCGCGATGCTGTCGCTGTGGCTGGCGCTGCCGGCCGGCGAGGCGGGCCGCCGTCCCAACGTGCGTCACGAACTGGCGGTGCTCAAGAGTCCCGCGGTGCTGCTGGCGCTATTGACCACGGTGCTGGGCGCGGGCGCGATGTTCACGCTGTACACGTATATCGCGCCGACGCTGGCTGACATCACCGGCGCGTCGCCGGCCTTCGTAACGGGGATGCTGGTGCTGATCGGCCTGGGCTTCACGTTGGGCAACGGCGTGGGCGGACGCATGGCGGACCGCTCGCTGGATGGCACGCTGATTTTCTTCCTGGTGCTGGTCATCGTGGACCTGCTGGCGTTTCCGTGGCTGGCGTCCACGCCGGTTGGCGCGGCGGTTTCGCTGCTGATCTTCGGCATCGCGACATTCGCGGTGGTGCCGCCCCTGCAAATGGGCGTGATGCGCGCCGCGACCGATGCGCCGGGCCTGGCGTCGTCAATGAACGTGGGCGCGTTCAACCTGGGCAATGCCGTGGGCGCGGCCGCCGGGGGCGCGGTGATTTCGGCGGGGATGGGCTATGCGGCGGTGCCGATCGCCGGTGCGGTGATCGCGACGGCCGGGTTGGGGCTGGTGCTGGTGCAGCGTGCCACGAATCAGCGTCGGCGCAGGCTGGCGATGCAGGGCTGCTGATCCCCGATCTTTGTTCTCCGGTCCTCGGGCCGCGCAGTGTCCCACCCCGGCCCAATGCCATTGCGCCGGGGTTTTTGTTCCCGTATCGGCGGGTCTTCCAGCTTAGGCCGCTCGCGGCGCATCGCCCCGCTGGCGGCATTCGATCGGGTCGTAGAAGCGATACCCCAGTCCCCGAAGCGTCGCTACCGGCAGCTTGCGGTCGCAGGCCTGCTCCACCTTCCGTCGCAGGCGGCGCATCTGCGTGTCCAGGCTGCGGCGGTCGTAGGTCCAATAGTCCTTGCCCAGCGCCTCCACGATCGCCTTGCGGCTGGCGCCCTTGTCGTGCGCGGCCAGCGTGGCCAGGACGGTGTAGTCCTGGTGAGACAGGGGGATGGGGGGCGAGCCGGGCGGCACCAGGCACGGCGGCGAATTGCAGAGCTGCCACGTCGATGCCAGGGCGACTTCCGCGTCGGCCTGCGCGCGCCGCTCGGTGACGTCCCGCGCCACGGCAACGCGGATCTGCTTGTCGGGGTACCAGCGCGCCGACCACATGATGTGCACGACACGCCCGTCCTTGCGCACATAGCGGTTCTCGAAGTCGTATTGCAGTTTGCCGCGCATCAACCGGTCGACGGCGGCCAGGGTGGCAGCGCGGTCGGGTTCGTAAATCAGATCCATCATGGGGCGCCCCACCATCTCTTGCGGCGTGTAGCCGAAGATCTGTTCGCAGGCGCCAGTCACGCTGAGAAAGGTGCCGGATTCGTTCACAACGCAGACAGCGTCCAACAGCATGGGCATCAAGTCGGCAGGGGGCGGAGCGACCATGAGGTTTCCTGGTTGGTAGCGGGACACCGGTAGAACCGTACCTGGTTCGGGCGCGGAAAGTTTAAACACACTTGGCCGCGCGCAGCGGTTTTTTTTCTGTGGCGAGGCTGAAAACAGCCGCCCGTGCGCGCATTTTTCCTCAGCACTTGCGCTCATCTTTGCTCAGCTTCAGATGCCGGCAAATCCATATACTGCCGTCGCCATGGGTTGCGGATTTGACGACAGGCAGCCCCTCGAACTGGATGCCAGGAATGAACCTCATGCGCTTGTCCAACACGTTTTCCGACTTTCCCCTGCGCCCGCTATCGGCGGCGATCGCCATCGCGGCTGCCGGTCTGGGGGCGCCAGCGGCCGCCGCGACGCTGACCTGGGTCGGCGGCGCAGGCGGCGATTTCTGGGGCGTTCCGGCCAATTGGGGCGGAGCCACGCCCAGCATCCTGGACGATGCCCGTGTCGAGGCGGGGACTGTTCAACTGGATGGCATGCGTGAAGCGGGAACGCTGCTCGTGGGCGACTCCGCGGCCGGCGCTTTGGTGTTTCAGCCGGCCGGCAGCCTGACGACCAGCAGCTTCGTGTTGGGCAACGGCGCAGGCTCGAACGGGTCGGCCGTATTGACGGGGCTTGGCTCCAGCAATGTCTGGAACACGATGAATGGAACGATCGCCAAAGGCGTCGACAGCATGGGGACCGTCACCGTGTCGGGCGCGAGCAACCGGCTCGAAGCGTTGTCGACGTTGATCGTGGGAGAGTACGGAACCGGGGCGCTGACGATCAAGGATGGGGGAGTGGTCCAGGCGGGCTTTCTGGCCGCAGGCCGCAGCGGGGATGCATGGGGGGATGTCCTGGTGACCGACGCGGGCTCCATGTTGCAGGCCGGCACGTTGCTGGTGGGCGGCGATGAGTTCGGGCCTGCCAGCACGAGCGCCCGCGGTACCCTGCGTGTCCTGGCGCAGGCGTCTCTCATGGCCACTGAGATCAGTGTCGGGGACGCGGCGCTTTCCACCGGGTCCGTTCAGGTCAGCGGAGTGGGAACGGTGCTGGACTCGGCGTTGCCCGTGCGCGTGGGGAACCTCGGCGTCGGTGTGTTCGATGTCAGCGACGCCGGGCGGGTGCAGAGCGGCGGCCTGGTTGCGGGAGACAAGGCGGGATCGACCGGGAGCGTCATGCTGACGGGCGCGGGCTCGTCGTGGACCAGTTCGGGACCCGTGCAGATCGGCAACGAGGGCAGCGGCACGCTGTTCATCGATGGTGGCGCGACGCTCAGCGGCACGTCAGGCTTCGTCGGCGTGGGGGCGGGCAGCGTCAGTACGGTTTCGCTTGGCGGGGCGGGATCTTCCTGGAACAGCAGTGGAATTTTTGTGGTCGGCGATGCCGACGGCGCACGGGGCGGCGTCGGCATCACGGGCGGCAGCCAACTGTCCAGCCTGGACGGCACGGTGGGCCGGCGTGCCGGCTCCTATGGCAACGTGACGATCACCGACGACGGTTCCAACTGGACGTCCACCGGCCCGGTGACCGTGGGCGATGGCGGCGAAGGCCGCCTGCTGCTGATGTTCGGCGGCGCGCTGAACGCGAGCGAAGTCGTGGTCGCGAACGCCGCCGGTTCCAAGGGCACGTTGGTCATCGGCACACCCGCGGACTTCGGCGCGGCGCCCGCCGGCGTGCTGAATGCCCCGGTGGTCCGGTTTGGGGCGGGCGATGGCGAACTGCTGTTCAACTTTGTCGGCCCGGCCCTGACCTATGGCGGAAGCCTTCAAGGCAATGGCCGCGTCACCATCCTGTCGGGCGACGTGATCCTGACCGGCAACAGCAGCAATACCGGCCTGACGTCGGTGTTGGGCAACTCCCTGACGGTCAATGGCGCATTGGCCGGACCGGTGAGCGTGGGCGCGGGCGTCGTGCTGGCCGGCTCGGGCGCCGTGGGTTCGACGACGCTGGCCAGCGGCTCGACCCTGAGCCCCGGCAATTCCATCGGCACGCTGACGGTCAATGGCGACCTGACCTTCGCGCCTGGCTCGACCTACCGCGTCGAAGCCGCGCCGGCGTCCGCCGACAGCGACCGCGTCGTGGTCAACGGCATCGCGCGCCTGGCCGGGTCGGTGCTGCACGTGGGACCGGACGGCAATTTCACGCCCAATCTGCGCTACACGATCCTCAGCGCCAATGCGATAGAGGGTCGGTTCGACAGCGTGGCGTCGAACTATGCCTTCCTGGATCCGCAGCTTTCCTACGGCGCCACGGACGTGACGCTGGGCCTGCTCCAGACGCGCGCGTTTCCCACCGGCGCCAGCACGCCCAACCAGCGCGCCGTGGCGGGCGCCCTGGACAGCATGAGCGCCGACAGCGCGCTGCGCCAGTACGTGGCGACGCTGCCGCTAGGCCAGACGGAAGAAGCCTTCGACAGTCTGTCGGGCGAAGTGCACGCCAGCGTCTCCAATACGCTGCTTCAATCTGCCGCCCAGACGCGCGCCACGCCGTTGGCCAAGCTGCGCGCAAACCTGCAGGCGAGTGCGCGGGCAGGCAGCCCCACGGCGGCCGCGGGGGTCTCGGACGCGCCGGTGTCGACCACGCAAATGCCGCTGTCCGGCGCGCTGCCGGCCTGGGCCGAAGTCGTGGGCAATTGGCAGACCATCGATGGCGACGGCAACGCGGCGCAGATCCGCCAGCACGTGGGCGGGCTGTTCGTGGGCGCCGATCATTCCGTGGGCGCCGGCTGGCGGGTCGGCGGCGCGTTGGGCTACACCGACAGCAAGGCCCGTGTCGACGAGCGGTCCTCGCAGGCGGATGTGTCCAGCTACAGCGCGCTGGTCTATGGCGGCAAGTCCTTTGCCGCCGGCCCCGGCGCCTGGCAGTTCCTGGCCGGTGCGGGCTATACCTGGCACGACATTTCGACGCGGCGCTATGCCGACAGCCAGACGGCGGCGCTGACGGCCGACTACGGCGCCAGCACCGGGCAGGTCTTCACCGAATTGTCCTATGCCTGGAAGCTGGCCGAACGCACCACGCTGGAACCGTTTGCGGGCCTGGCCTGGAGCGACCTGCGCACGAGGGGCTTTTCGGAGTCCGGCGGCGATGCCGCGCTGTCGGGCGAGTCCGGGAATACGCAGCAGACGCACGCCACTCTGGGCCTGCGCGCGGCGCAGGGGTTCGATGCCGCCGGCCGCCAGGGCAGGGTGTTCGGCACCGTGGGCTGGCGCCACGTGTTCGGGGACGTGAAGCCCGAGTCGGTCCTGGCATTCGATGCCGGCCAGCCGTTCACGGTTGCGGGCGCGCCCATCGGCCGCGACGCGGCGCTGGTGGAGGTGGGAGCGGAAATTGCGATCGCCCGGACGGCCACGCTGGGGCTGGGCTATTCCGGCCAGTACGCGAGCGGCAGCCGGGAGCACTCGGCCAATGTGAACGTGCGCTGGCAGTTCTGAGTCGCGTGCCGACGGCGCGCCCGATGCCGGGCGTTGCCGTCCTCAAGGCTCGCGTTCTAGCGGGTATGACGCTGCGCCAGCGGCTGCACCGCCAGCCGCAATCCCATCGCTTTCAGGATGGCTGTCAGGCTGCTGAGGGCGGGGTTTCCGCTTGGGGACAGCGTGCGGTAGAGTTGCGTCGGATTCAACTTGGCCTGTGTGGCCACGGACGGTACGCCGCCAAAGGCCAGCGCAAGCTGGCGCAGCGCGATCAGCAGTTCGGCCTGATCGCCGTCTGCAAGAACGTCGTTGATAAGGTCGGCAGCGAGCGCGGGGTCCTTGCGGTACAACTCGGCCATCGCCTCGTCGTGGGATCTGCTTTTCATGGTCTCTGTTCCCAGTCTTTCAGGTAACTGACGGCGTTGGCGATGTCCGTCGCTTGGCTATGCTTGTCGCCGCCGCATAGAAGCAGCACGACCCGGCGTCCGGCCAGTGTGTAGTAAACGCGGTAACCGGGCCCAGCGTCGATGCGCAGTTCCCAGATGCCGTCGCGGCAAAATCGGTGGTCGCCAAAGTTGCCCAGTTCTAGCCTTGCAATCCGCCGTATGGCGGCGACCTTGATGCGGTTATCTCGTAGGCCGCTCAGCCAATCGAGATAGGGACTCGTCCGGCCATCAGGGGCCAGGTAATGTTCGATTTCGTACATACGGATATTCGTTTATTGACGAATTCAGGTCAAGCCCCCCGAGCAAGGGCTGTGGCTTCAGTAGGTTTGTCACGTCACGCCCGTAGAGCGTGTCGCGTCAGATGATCCGGGGAACGAAACGCGGCGCAATTGGCGGCGTGATCGTTTCATCACGCCAGTGCCTTTGCATTCCGGAGGGGGCGATGTTGTCGGTGCCCGGCTTGGGCAGCGCCGTGGGCTTACTGAAACCAACGAAAAAGGGCGTCCCGCAGGACGCCCCTTCAATCAACGCCGAAGCGCAAGCTCCGGGCTGATCCCTCAAGCCTCGATCCGCTCCACCTTCCCCACCAGCAGGATGTACGACAGCGCGCCCAGCAACGCCAGCGACGAGACATACACGATCGCCGGAGCGAAGTTGTCCTTGGACACCAAAAGGCCGATCACGATGGGCGTGCAGATCGACGACAGGTTGCCGACGAAGTTGAACACGCCGCCGGTCAGGCCCAAGAGGCGCACCGGCGCCAGCGCCGACACGAGCGACCAGGTGATCGATGCGAGCCCGTTGCCGAAGAACGCCACCGCCAGGAAGAAGATGACCCAGGGCGTGGAATCGGTGAAGTTCGCGCCGATCATGGACGTGGAGATCAGGAGGCCCAGGATGATGGGCAGCTTGCGCGCCATGCCGACGGTGGCGCCGCGGCGGATGAGGAAGTCGGACAGCACGCCCGAGCACAGCACACCGACGAAGGCCGCCAGGAACGGTACGGAGGCCAGGAAGCCCGACTTGATGAAGTCCATGCCGCGGTACTTGACCAGGTAGGTCGGGAACCAGGTCAGGAAGAACCACAGCGTGGACGTCAGGCAGAACTGGCCCAGGTACACGCCCCACAGCTTGCGCTGGCTCATGACCAGGCCCAGGTCATTCCAGTTGAACGGGGCCTTCTTTTCCCGGACGCGCGTGTCCAGATCGACGACGCCGCCGCCTTGCTGGATCAGGTCGATCTCCGCCGCGTTGGCGCCTTTGAACTGGCGCGGCTCGCGGTAGATCATGAACCACAGCACGCCCCAGACGATGCCCAGGAGGCCCGTGCTGACGAACACCATGTGCCAGCCGTAGTGGTGCTGCAGCCACGCCAGCACCGGGGTCAGGAACGCCAGGCCGACGAACTGGCCTGACGTGTAGAAGCCGATGGCGGTGGCGCGTTCGCGCTCCGGGAACCAGGTGGTGACGACGCGGTTGTTGATGGGGTAGGCCGGGGCTTCCAGCGCGCCCACGGCCAGGCGCAGGACGAACAGGATGACGAAGCTGCCGGCGAATCCCATGAAGAAGGTGGCCGCCGACCAGAGGATCAGCGCGGCGGCGTACAGCACGCGGGGGGACACGCGGTCCACCAGCCAGCCGCCGGGGATCTGCATGGCGGCGTAGGTCCAGCCGAAGGCCGACAGGATCAGGCCTTCATGCACGGTGTCCAGGCCGAACTCGTCCTTGAGGGCGGGCGCGGCGATGGACAGGTTGCTGCGGTCCAGGTAGTTGATGACGACGGTGATGAACAGCATCACCATGATGAGATAGCGGCTGCGCGTGGGCCGCTGGCCGCTTTGCAGGGCGGCGTGGGTGGCGGTGGACAATGGCGTCTCCTCTCTGTTTTATCGGCTTACCATTCGGCGAAGCTGCCGTCGGCGTGGCGCCAGATGGGGTTGCGCCAGCGATGGCCCACTGCGGCGCGTTCCTTGACGTATTCCTCGTTCACCTCGATGCCCAGGCCCGGCCCCTGCGGGATCGCGACCATGCCGTCCTGATAGGCGAAGACCTCGCGGTTGCTGACGTAGTCGAGCAGGTCGTTGGCGGCGTTGTAGTGAATGCCCAGGCTCTGTTCCTGGATGAAGGCGTTGTAGCAGCCGGCGTCGATCTGCAGGCAGGTGGCCAGCGCGATGGGGCCGAGCGGGCAGTGCAGCGCGAGCGCCACGTCGTAGGCTTCGGCCATCGCGGCGATCTTGCGGGTTTCGGTGATGCCGCCGGCGTGCGACGGGTCGGGCTGGATGATGTCGACGTAGCCTTCGGACAGCACGCGCTTGAAGTCCCAGCGCGAGAAGAGGCGCTCGCCCAGCGCGATGGGCGTGGACGTGAGCGGGGCCAGTTCCTTCAGGGCTTCGTAGTGTTCGCTCAGGACGGGTTCTTCGATGAACATGAGCTTGAAAGGGTCCAGCTCCTTCATCAGCACCTTGGCCATGGGCTTGTGGACGCGGCCATGGAAGTCCACGCCGATGCCCACGTTCGGGCCGACGGCGTCGCGCACGGCGGCGACGTTCTCCAGGCACTTTTCGACCTTGTCGAACGAGTCGATGTATTGCAGCTCTTCGGTGCCGTTCATCTTGACGGCGGTGAAGCCGCGCTCGACGGCGCTCTTGGCGGCCGCGGCGGTGTCGGCGGGACGGTCGCCGCCGATCCACGAGTACACGCGGATGCGGTCGCGCACATTGCCGCCCAACAGTTGCGAGACGGGCACGCCCAGGTGCTTACCCTTGATGTCCCACAGGGCCTGGTCGATACCGGCCAGCGCGCTCATGTGGATGGCGCCGCCGCGGTAGAAGCCGCCGCGGTACAGGACCGTCCAGTGGTCTTCGATGTTGCGCGGATCCTTGCCGATCAGGTAGTCGGACAGTTCCTCGACAGCCGCGGCCACCGAATGGGCGCGGCCTTCGACGACGGGCTCGCCCCAGCCGACGATGCCTTCGTCCGTCTCGATCTTCAAAAAGCACCACCGGGGCGGCACGATGTAGGTGGTGAGCTTGGTGATCTTCATGCTTGTGTCTCCTGGGCAGGATAGGCGCGTTGCCAGGCCGCGATGAAAGCGCGCGCGTTCTGGCCGGTTGCTTCGGCCGACAGGCCGGGTTTGTACAAGGCGGAGCCCAGGCCGAAGCCGCTGGCGCCCGCCTGGGCGTAACTGGAAAGGTTGTCGGGCGTGATGCCGCCCACGGGCACCAGCGCAATGGGCGGGCGCATCACGGCGCGCCAGGCCTTGAGCACGGCCGGGCCAAGCTGTTCGGCGGGAAACATCTTCAGCACGTCGGCGCCGGCGGCCAGCGCCGCGAAGGCTTCGGTGGGGGTCGCCACGCCGGGGCAGGAGGCCATGCCCAGTTTCTTGGCTTCGCGGATCACGGCC
The DNA here is from genome assembly GCF_900108985.1 of Achromobacter sp. NFACC18-2. Taxonomy (NCBI): domain Bacteria; kingdom Pseudomonadati; phylum Pseudomonadota; class Betaproteobacteria; order Burkholderiales; family Alcaligenaceae; genus Achromobacter; species Achromobacter sp. NFACC18-2. The sequence goes on from NZ_FNYM01000013.1 coordinate 144,459, forward strand.
GGATCGCTGTGGGGCATGACGATGAGCTCGCCGCCGGCCTGCTGGATGCGGGCGCAGTCCTTGGGATCGAGGACGGTGCCGGCGCCGATGAGGCAGTCGGTGGGCAGCGCGGCGCGCATGGCGCGGATGCTGTCCAGCGGATCGGGCGAGTTCAGGGGGACTTCGATCAGGCGAAAGCCCGCGTCGTACAGGGCCTGGCCGACGGGTTCGGCTTCGGCTGGGGTGATGCCGCGCAGGATGGCGATCAGGCCGCAGTGGGCCAGGGCGGTTTGCAGGCCGGGATGGTTCATCGGGGCTCCTAGGCTGAGATCGGGGTGGACGCGCGGACCAGGCCGGCGCTGACGGCCAGGTGCCACAGGCCGCGTTCGGTGGCGTTCTGCGCCTGGGCGGGCGTGCCCAGGCCGTAATGCTGCATGGCCAGGATGTAGCGGCGGCACAGCGCGGGATCGCCGCAGAGCACGATGCGGGGCAGTTCGCCCTGCTGGCGCAGCATCTCGGCCAGGGCCGCGATTTCGTGGCCGATCAGCAGGCCCGACAGGTAGTCGGCCTGCGACTCGGGCGCGAGTTCGCCGGTCAGGCCCAGCGCGCGCGTGCTGAAGATGGTGGACATGACCCCGGCGCGGCCCGCGGGGGCGCCGGCGACTTTCAGGCCGCGTTCGAAGGCCGCCATGTCGGGACTGGCGGCGTCCGCCATGGTGCGGCCCAGGATGGTGTGGCCGCGCAGCGCCGCGTAGACCTCGCCGGTCATGAAGGTGTCGAAGTGGGTGACGCGGCCGCGCCGCGCGTTGACCCATTTGGAGTGGGTGCCGGGCAGGCCGATGAGCACGCTGTCCGCGTCCGCGCTGGCCTGTTCGGACATCACGCCGAAGACCTGGGTCTCTTCGCCGCGCATCACGTTGGGCAGGCCGTGGCGCTGGATGAGGCCGGGCACGATGTGCAGCGGCGTGCCGCCCGGGCGCTCCACCACGGTCAGGCGCGTGCCGATGCGGTCCAGGTCGACGGGCACGTCCAGGTAGGCAGCTTCCTTCCAGCCCTGGGCGCTGCCGACCATGCCGCAGGCGATCACGGGCAAGGCGGGCTCGGCCCGCAGCCAGTCGCCGCAGGCCTGTTCAAAGGCCAGTTCAAAACCGGACAACGCGGTGGTGGCGGCGCCGTCCTGCAGCGGCTGGGGCAGGCGCATGATGCCCCAGGGCAGATGGCGCGTATCGAGCGTGCGGCCCGTGGCGTCCAGGCGGTAGGCGCGCAGCGAAGAGGTGCCCCAGTCCAGCGCGATGAGCGCCGCACGGGCGGGCGATCCGGTAATCATCAGAGTCTGTCTCGTCTCTGGCCGTGCATCTGGCTGCTGTCGCGGCGCCGGGTTGGCGCGCGAGGCGGGGATGCGCGGACCTTGTTGTCTGAAATCTGCCGTGCGCGTGCGCGGGCGCGCGGCGAACGGTGGCAAAAATTCTAGATCAGTGCTTGAAAAATCTCAAAATATAGAATTAAATCCCATATACAGGGAATTTGTGAGGGTCTCCGTGCCGAGTTTTAGGCCGGGTATCCTTGCCATTCCTGTCCGCCCACTTCCACCCGCATCGCTTCATGACCGTCACCCCCCAGATTCCCGAGCAGCCGTCCCTGCTGGACCCCGATGCCGCCGCGCCCGCCGGCACCCAGACGCTGATGCGCGGCCTGGCCGTGGTGCAGGCCGTGGCCGACGGCGCGCGCGACCTGAAAGAGATCTGCGCGCGTATCGGCGTGGCGCGCAGCACCACGCACCGGCTGGCCAGTTGCCTGGTGCAAGAGCGCTATCTGCGCGCCTTGCCGGGCGTGGGCTACGTGCTGGGCCCCAAGCTGATCGAGCTGGGGTTCCAGGCGCGCGAAGCCTTCCCGATGGCGACGCTGGCCCGCCCGTATCTGGACCGTCTGGCGGAACTGACGGGCGACACGATTCACCTTGCCGTGCGCGACAGCAACGAAGTCCTCTATCTGGAAAAAATCCCGGGCAAGAAGGGGCTGGAAATGCGCTCGCGGGTCGGGCACCGCATGCCGCTTGCCGCCACCGGCGTGGGCAAGGCGCTGTTGCTGGACGCGGACGAGCCGCAATGGAAGGCGCTGCATCGCGTCGGCGCGCCGGTGTCCTCGCGCGCGCCCGGCGGACAGCAGGGATGGGAGGCGTTCCGTGACCGCATGCGCGACTACGCGTCGCAGGGCTATGCGTTCGACCTGGAAGACAACGAGCCGTCGATCCGCTGCGTGGCCGCGCCGGTGCGCGATGCGACCAGCGGCATCGTGGCCGCGATCAGCGTGTCGAGCACCGTGCCCTACATGTCGCTGGAGCGCATGCGAGAGATGGTGCCCGTGGTGCAGGGCGCGGCGGCGGCGATCTCCGCCGAGCTCGGCTGGAAGGTGGAGCGCGGCTGAACCCTGGCGCTAGCGCCTGCCGTCGCGGCGTCCGGTATCGGACAGCACCTCCAGCAGGACATCCATATCGACCGGCTTTACCAGATGCGCATCGAAGCCGGCTTCCAATGAGGCCCGGCGGTCCTCTTCCTGCCCCCAGCCGCTGAGCGCGAGGATCGTCGCGTCCTTGCCCCAGTCGAGCGTCCGGATGCGCCGGCAGGCCTCATGGCCGCCCATGCCGGGCATGCCGATGTCCATCAGGATCACCTGCGGGCGTATCTGTTCGCCCACGGCGATGGCCTCTTCGCCGTCGTATGCGGCGTTCACGTCATGGCCTTCCAGGGCGAGCACGGCGGCCAGGGATTCCACGGCATCCCGGTTGTCGTCGACCACGAGCACTTTGCGCGCGACGGTCGAGAAGTCCGCGGCCTGCGCCTGCGGCGCCCGCTGCTGAATGTCGGTGACGGGCAGCCGGACCACGAACTCGCTGCCCTGGCCCAGGCCGTCGCTGTGCGCGTGGACCGTTCCACCATGCATTTCCACCAGGCGCTTGACGAGCATCAGCCCGATGCCCAGGCCGCCCTGGGCGCGCTCCAGCGTCCGGTCGACCTGGGTGAACATGTCGAAAATCCGGTCGAGCTGGTCGGGCGGAATGCCCGCGCCGTTGTCCCTGATGGCGATCTGGACGGCATCGTCGCCCGGTTCCACGAAGAATTCGATGTCGCCGCCGGGCGGCGTGTACTTGGCCGCGTTGGACAGCAGATTGCCGAAGACCTGCGACAGGCGCTCGGCATCGCCGCGCAAGGAGATCTGGGCGTCGGGCTGCACCAGCCGGAGCCGATGGCCGTGTTGCTCCAGCGCGGGCCGGCACGTCTCGATGGCATGCTGCAGGACGGTGTCGAGCGTCAGGACGTCGAGCCGAAGCTCGAGCTTGCCGCGATTGATGCGGTTCACATCCAGCAGGTCGTCGACCAGCCGCACGAGCTGCCGGAGCTGGCGGTCCATCACCTCGCGGGCGCGCACGGTCATGGCGGGGTCGCGCTCGGCGCGTTTCAGGACTTCCAGCATGTTGCGCAACGCGGCCAGGGGGTTGCGAAGTTCGTGAGCCAGCACCGCCAGGAACTCGTCCTTGCGCCGCCGCTCGCGCGCCAGTTCGGATTCCGCCAGGTGGCGCTCCAGCAGTTCAGCGGCCTGACGCGCGAGCAGATCGATGTAGCGCAGGGCCTCGGGCGAGGGGCCGCCGGGCCAGCGATAGTGGTTGTTGAGCATGCCCAGGAGCTGGCCGCTGCGGCTCAGGAGCGGCGTGCATTGGATCGACCGGATGTCGTCTTCAAGGACGATCTCAAGTCCCTGGGTGCCCTGCAGATCCGTCAACTGTTCCACGTCGGGCACGACCAGCCGTTGCAGATCCTGGGCCGCTTGTGCGCAGCTTGCGACCCACCCGTCTTCCGCGAAGTGCTCGACCAGGCGCGCGCTCAGGCCCTGATGCACGGCGATGCGCAGCGTGCGCTTCGCGGGATCGTAGATCTGGATATTGCCTTTCTCGGTCCCGGAAATGTCGGCGGCGGCGGCCAGAATCTTCTTGAGCAGGGGCTCGAACTCGCCCGGGCCGACGAGTTCGGCGCTCAGCGCCTGCAGTCTGGCAAGCGCGTGCACTTCGTTCTTCAGGTCCGCGGCGGCGCGATCGCGCTCGACGACGATGCTGGTGGCCAGCGCGCCGAATTCCGCGACGCGTTGTTCCCACGGCGTGGGCGTGCGCGCCTGCGTCAGGCAGACGAAGAACCACCCCACCGGCGTGCCATCGGGCGTCAGCGCGGGGCGCGCATGGCAGGCGCGCAGGCCGTGGTCGCGGCAGATGGCGCGCCAGGGCGCGGCCCATATCGGCGATTGTTCGATGTCGGCGCAACCCACGGGGTTGTCGTGCGCCACGGGCTGGCCGCCGGCGGCAAACAGGGCTTGCTCTATCGGCAGCCCGCGCAGGGGGCATGCGAACGAGGCGGGAAGATGGGTCGAGTAGGCGTCGCCCACTTTGCTGCGGTCGGCGCCCGCCAGGAGCACGCATGCCCGCGTGCCCGGCGCAAGGCGGCCGACGGCATCGGAGAGCGCTTCCAGGCACGACCCGCTAGGCGCACCCGATGCGATGAGAAGCAGGATTTTTCGCTGCTCTTCGTCCAAGGCGGTTTGGATTGCGGATTCTGGCGGCTCGTGAGTCAAGCGGATTTCCTCCAGGTGCGTCGCCAAGGCGGCGATCGTTCCCCGGGCCGTGGCCCGGGAAATGAAAAGGCGCCCAAGGCATGAACCAGGGCGCCCCAGAGGTTGTCAATAATTGCACGAATCGAGCACGATGAATGTTGCAATTTGTCCCGACCGTGTACGGAAGGAACGGACCGCGCGGCGGCCCCGGCCGCGTGCCTAGCCCAGCGGCAGCGTCAGTACGCCTTGCGTGGCGGGGCGCATCATGACGCGGCGATACCAGGCCGACAGCGCGGGCGTGTCGGGCCGCTGGATCGGCATGCCCAGCCAGCGGTGCGCAGCCGCGACGAGCGCGATGTCGCCCATGGTGAGATGGCGGCCCGCGATGAACTCGCGGCCCTGCAGCGCCTGATCCAGGATCAGGGCGCGCGCATTCGCGCTTTTGACGGAGCTCTCGATTGCGGCCGCGTCGCGCTTGTCTTCGGGCGTACGGATCAGGCCCTTGAAGGCGGGCACCATGGCCGGCTGCCATTCGGTGGCCTGCCAGTCCATCCAGCGGTCGGCGTCGGCGCGCAGGCAGACGTCTTCGGGCCACAGCGACCCTTCGCCGTAGCGCGCGGCCAGGTAGCGCACGATGGCATTGGACTCCCACAGCACGAAGCCGCCGTCGTCGATGACGGGCACCAGCCGGTTGGGGTTGAGCTTGGCCGCGTAGTCGGCCGTGTCGACCACGCCGAACGGGCCGCCCGCCTGGACGAACTCGTGCGGCAGGGCCAGCTCGCGCACGGTCAGCATCACTTTCTGGACGTTGACGGAAGTCAGGCGTCCCCAGATCTTCAACATAGCCAATCCTTGTAAGGGTCAGGCGGGCGGCAGGTGCCGTCGCGCAAAGCCGCTGTCGCGCAAAAAGCGCGTCCAGTCGAAAGCCGGCCCGGGGTCGGTCTTGCGGCCCGGGGCGATGTGTTCGTGTCCCCGGACGGCGGCCAGGGGATAACGCGTGCGCAGCGTCCTGGTCAGCCTGCGCAGCGCCGCGTACTGGTCGTCAGTGTAGGCCAGCGTGTCCGTGCCTTCCAGTTCGATGCCGATGGAAAAGTCGTTGCAGCGCTCGCGCCCCGCAAAACGCGACACGCCGGCATGCCAGGCGCGGCGGTCGGTGGAGACGAACTGAATGATGCGGCCGTTGCGGCGGATGAAAAAGTGCGCCGATACGCGCAGCCCGCGCAGGCGTTCCAGCCAGGGGTGCGAACGGTAATCCAGCGTGTTCAGGAACAGGCCCGCGACTTCAGGGCCGCCGAACTTGCCGGGCGGCAGGCTGATGTTGTGCAGGACCAGAAGCGAAACCTGCGCGTCCGCGGGCCGCGCGTCGCAATTCGGAGAGGGCAGAAGGGAAACGCCCGCAGCCGGCGCCAGCCAGCCATGTCGATCCAGGAGCAAAGGCATAGGGAGGGAGCATGTGAGGATTCCGACATGCATTATGCCGTGCGTGCGTGGGATGCTCCATCCGGCGGGCCTGCGGGGCATCGCCCGCGGCGGCCAGGGTCAGCGTTTGGCCGGACCCAGGCGGGCGTGGTCGGCGCTGCACCAGGTCTGGCCGTTCTGCAGCAGGGCTTCGGAACGGGGCAGGTGGATGCCGCAATGGGCGCAGCGCACCATGGATTCCAGGGGCTTGGGCTGCGGCGGCTCCTTGCGCGACGTTTTCTTCTGGCCGGGCTTGGCGCCGGCCTGGCGCTGCGCGGCCATGCGGCCGGCGATGCGGGCGACGAACAGGACCAGGATGATCAGTACGATCCAGAACAGCAACTTACCCACGTCAGCCTCGATGCAGAATCATTTCCAGCACGAACCGGCTGCCGGTGTAGGCCAGAATCAGGAAACCAAAACCCGTCAGGGTCCAGCGCAGGGCGACGCGGCCGCGCCAGCCCCAGATGTGGCGGCCGGCCAGCAGCACGCCGAAGGTCAGCCAGGACAGCAGGGTGAAGACGGTCTTGTGGTCGAACGGCAGGACCTTGCCGGTCAGCTTCATGGAGGCCACCGAGCCCGAGCCCACGGCCAGCGTCAGCACGACAAAGCCGATCCAGATGATGCGAAAAAGCAGTTGTTCCTGCACCAGCAGCGGCGGCTGCGAATCCAGCACGCGCCCGACGATGCTGCGCTGCGCGGGGGCGTCCAGCGGGCGGTGCAGGTGGCGGTCCAGCAGGGCCATCATCATGGCGTGCAGGGCGGCGATGGTGATGAGGCCATAGGCGGCCAGAGCAATCAGCAGGTGCGCGCGCAGCCAGGGATCGTCGGCGTGGGGCACGAACTGCCCTTGCGGGAAGAGGGCGGCCAGGCCGCTGGCCAGGGCGGCGGCGGGCAGCAGCAGCAATTGCAGGCCGTCGATGCGCACCAGCAGGCTTTCCAGCCAGAACACGACCATGCCAAGCCAGATGGCGGCGGACAGGGCAAGGGCCCATCCCATGAAAAGATGGCGGGACTCCAGCATCGATTGTTGCAGCCCGATTCCATGGAGAACCAGGGCTCCCAGCAGGCACAGACGGGCGATTCTGCCGGTCTGTTCGACTTCCCCGGCGCCAGCCAGGCGGATCCAGAGCGACCCCCCGAGCACTGCGTACGCCAAGGCAGCCGCTGTGTGAAATACAATGCCTAGTGACATAGAAACCGTTGTCTGGATGGGGCCTTGGGGTGCGCGTCACCCGAAAGCGCAGAATCCGCGCCTGCGGCCACCGTTCAATCAATTAGTTTAAGCGGAAACGCCTCTCATGCTCGATAACCTAACTCAACGCCTGTCGCGCGTCGTCAAGACGCTGCGAGGGGAAGCCCGCCTGACCGAGGCCAATACCCAGGAGATGCTGCGCGAAGTGCGCATGGCGCTGCTGGAAGCCGACGTGGCGCTGCCCGTCGTGCGCGAATTCGTCGCGCGGGTGAAGGACAAGGCGCTGGGCGAAGAAGTCGCCGGCAGTCTCAGCCCCGGGCAGGCGCTGGTCGGCGTCGTCCACAAGGAGCTGACCGCGCTCATGGGCGGCGACCTGGGCGCCGATTCCAACGAGCTGTCGCTGGCCGTGCAGCCGCCCGCCGTCATCCTCATGGCGGGCCTGCAGGGCGCCGGCAAGACCACCACCACCGGCAAGCTGGCGCGCTGGCTGTCCGAAGGCCAGCATACGCAGCACGGCCGCAAGACCGGCAAGAAGAAAGTCCTGGTCGTGTCCGCCGACGTGTACCGTCCGGCCGCCATCGACCAGTTGAAGAGCGTGGCGGCGCAGGTCGGCGTGGACTTCCTGCCGTCCGATCCCAGCCAGAAGCCGGAAGACATCGCGCGCGGCGCGGTCGATCATGCCCGCCGCCATCATTACGACGTGCTGATCCTGGACACGGCGGGCCGCCTGGGCATCGACGAAGCCATGATGCGCGAAATCCGCGCGCTGCATGACCTGGTCAAGCCGGTGGAAACGCTGTTCGTGGTGGACGCCATGCAGGGCCAGGACGCGGTCAACACCGCGCGCGCGTTTGCCGAGGCGCTGCCGCTCACGGGCGTGGTGCTGACCAAGCTGGACGGCGACGCCCGCGGCGGCGCGGCCCTGTCGGTGCGCCACGTCACGGGCAAGCCGCTCAAGTTCGTCGGCGTGTCGGAAAAGCTGGACGGGCTTGAGCCTTTCTATCCCGACCGCATGGCGCAGCGCGTGCTGGGCATGGGCGACATCGTCTCGCTCGTGGAGCAGGCGCAAAAGAACATCGACATCGCCGAGGCGCAGAAGCTTGCGTCCAAGATCAAGTCGGGCAACAAGTTCGACCTGAACGACTTCCGCGATCAGCTCGGCCAGGTGAAGAAGCTGGGCGACATGGGTTCGCTGCTTGAAAAGCTGCCGGCGCAGTTCCAGCAGGCTGCCGGGCAGTTGCAGGGCGGCCAGGCCGAAAAGCAGCTTCGCCGCACCGAAGGCATCTTGAATTCCATGACCGCGGCCGAACGCGCCAAGCCCGAACTGATCAAGGCCTCGCGCAAGCGCCGCATCGCGGCCGGCTCCGGGGTTCCGGTGCAGGAGGTCAACCGCCTGCTGGCCCAGTTCGAGCAGATGCAGGGCATGATGAAGCAGATGAAAAAGGGCGGCATGGCGAAGATGATGCGCGCCATGGGCGGCATGAAGGGGCTGGGCCGCTTCGGGATGAAGTAGTCAGGGCCCCCACGCCGCGCTCGCTTCGCTCGCTTGCTGCCCCTTGAGGGGGCAGCCCCCGCCTTCGGGCGGCCGGGCGGCGGGGCGCGGCCCCCACGCCGCGCTCGCTTCGCTCGCTTGCTGCCCCCCAAGGGGGCAGCCCCGCCGCCGCAGGTGTCTGGCACCTCCACACCCACCCAAAAAAATGGCCAGACATTGCGTCTGGCCAAGCAATCGCGGCAGGCAGGGGGCGCCGCGCCGCGACACAAGCCGGAGAACGCATGGGTGTCCCCCGGATTGTCGGAATACGGGCCGCTTACGACAGCGGCGGAATGCGCAGCACCTGGCCCGGGTAGATCTTGTCGGGGCTGGTGAGCATGGGCTTGTTGGCCTCGAAGATCAGTGAGTTCTTGGCGCCCTGGCCCTTGCCGTATTGCGCCTCGGCGATCTTCCACAGGTTGTCGCCCTTTTGCACCGTGTACATCTTGGCTTCGGGCGTGGCCTGCTTGACCTTCAACTGGTTGTCCACCGCCGCGACGCCCACGGTGTTGCCCAACGCCAGCGAAATCTTCTCGGCGTCTTCGGTGCTGAGGGCCTCGCCCGCGACCGTGACCTTGTCGCCGTCCACCGAGATTTGCAGGCCATCCGCGTTCAGGCCGTGCTTATCAAGCTCTTTCTTCAACTCTTCTGCCGTCGCGGCCTTCGCCTCGCTGGCGCCGAAGAGTTTTTCTCCAACGTCCTTGATGAAATTGAGCAGACCCATAGTGTTTCCTTTATCGATGTTGCGGTGAGAAAACCTGCGCGCCGTAACGGCGCTGGCGTCGTTCAAGGCGGCGCGGCAGAAACGATTATGACTCGCTCATTTGCCCTACGACGAGGGGTTGTGGTGTAACAGGTTGCTAGCCTTTTGCCAGACTACGCAACAATGCTGGCATCTTCGTCGGACGATGGTATCTGCGGGTGTAAGCCCTCTCGTGCGAGGGGCTGCATGCAAAAAGGCCGCTGAGCATCAGCGGCCTTTCGGGGGGGCTCAAAACAGCGACATGCGCTGCGATCGGACGCGTCAGCCGCCGCCCACCGCGACCACGATTTCGATCTGGTCGCCGTCCGACAGCGCGGTCTGCGCGTGCTGGCTCTTGGGCACGATTTCGCCGTTGCGCTCGACGGCCACGCGCTTGCCGGCGTAGCCCAGCGTTTCGAGCAATTCATTGACCGTCGTGTCCAGGGGGAACTCGCGGGCGTCTCCGTTCAGGGTGATGTGCATGACAGGGTTCCTCACTGTTTTGCGTAGGCGTCGGTGGCGGCGATCAGGCGCGCCAGGGTGCCGGGTTCGTCGAAGGCATGGCCGGCGTCGGGCACCAGGTGAAAGTGCGCTTCGGGCCAGGCGCGATGCAGGTCCCACGCGGTGCGCGCGGGCGTGCAGACGTCGTAGCGGCCCTGCACGATGGTGCCGGGAATGCCGCGCAGCTTGTGCGCGTCGCGGATGAGCTGGCCTTCTTCCATGAAGCCGGCATTGAAGAAGTAATGGTTTTCGATGCGCGCGAAGGCCAGCGCGGCGCGGTCCGCGGCATGGCTTTGCTGATGGCGCGGGCTGGGCAGCAGCGTGATGGTGCTGTCTTCCCATTTGCTCCAGGCCTTGGCGGCGCGCAGTTGTTCGGCGGGGTCTTTGCCGGTCAGACGCTTGTGGTACGCGCCGACCATGTCGCCGCGTTCGGCTTCGGGAATGGGCGCCAGGTAGTCTTCCCAGCGGTCGGGGAACAGCCACGACGCGCCTTCCTGGTAGAACCACTGGATCTCGGCGCGCCGCAGGCCGAAGATGCCGCGCAGCACCAGTTCGCTGGTGTGCATGGGATGCGTTTCCGAATAGGCCAGCGCCAGCGTCGATCCCCAGGATCCGCCGAACACCAGCCATTGCTCGGCGCCCATCACTTCGGTGCGCAGGCGCTCGATGTCGGCGACCAGGTGCCAGGTGGTGTTGTTCTCCAGGCTGGCGTGGGGCAGGGAACGGCCGCACCCCCGCTGGTCGAAGAGCAGGACGTTGTAGCGTTGCGGATCGAAGAGCTGCCGGTGCACGGGCGAGCAGCCGCTGCCCGGCCCGCCATGCAGGAAGACGGCGGGCTTGCCCTTGGGGTTGCCACACATTTCCCAATAGATCTGGTGGCCGTCTCCGGTTTCCAGCATGCCTTGGCGGTAGGGTTCGATCGGCGGATAGAGCATCAGGCGACTCGCTTGAAGATCAGGTCCCAGACGCCGTGGCCCAGGCGCAGGCCGCGTGTCTCGAATTTGGTGAGGGGGCGGTAGTCGGGACGCGGCGCGTAGCCGTCCGCGGTGTTTTTCAAGAGCGGTTCGCCGCTCAGCACGTCCAGCATCTGCACCGCGTAGTCTTCCCAGTCGGTGGCGCAGTGGATGTAGCCGCCGGGAGCGATGCGGCTGGCGAGCAGCGAGATGAACGCGGGCTGGATCAGGCGGCGCTTGTGATGGCGCTTCTTGGGCCACGGATCCGGAAAGTAGATGTGCACGCCGGCCAGCGAATCCGGGGCGATCATGTCACGCACCACTTCGACGGCATCGTGCTGGATGATGCGCAGGTTCTGGATGCTGGAGTCTTCGATGCGGCGCAGCAGCGATCCCACGCCCGCGTTGAACACTTCCACGCCCAGGAAGTTGTCGCCGGGACGGGCCAGCGCGATCTTCTCGGTGGTTTCGCCCATGCCGAAGCCGATCTCCAGCACCGTCGGGGCCTGCCGTCCGAAGGCGGCGGCCGGATCCAGGCGGCGCGGGGCGTAGGGGATGGACCACTGGCCCATCAGGCGCTCCAGCGCGGCGAGCTGGCCTTGCGTGATGTGGCCGCGGCGGTGCACGAAGCTGCGGATGTGGGTGGCGCCGGGGCTGTTGGGCGCGTGCGCGGTGCTGGCCAGCGCGGCCTGGGTTTCCGGGGAAACGGGGGCGGGCGCGGCGTCGGAAGCGGGGGTTGCGGCAGGGCTCACGCCCGGGTCCGCGGGGGTGTTCGTGGGGCTGTTCGTGGGGTTGTTCGTATTCATAGGCGGGATTGTAGTGGCAGCCTTGCCCGCGCGGCGTCGGCCATCGGCACTAAAATAGGGACGCATTTGTCCCGGATCCCTGCGGCTATAGTTCCAGCCCGGTTCCCCTTGTGCCGTAGGCCATTTTCATGAACGTTGCCCGCATCGACCTCGTCACGCTCGCCCTGTTTGTTTCCGTGGCGCGCCAGGGAAGCATCTCGGCCGGCGCGCGCCAGTCGCACCTGGCGGTCGGGGCGGCGAGCAAGCGCATCTCGGACCTGGAGGCTGCGCTGGGCTCCCCCTTGTTGTACCGGAACGCCGCCGGAGTGGAACTCACCGACGCCGGCCAGACTTGCCTGGTGCACGCGCTGCGGGTGTTGCAGGAAGTGGAGCAAATGGCGGGCGCGCTGTCGGACTTCGCGCAGGGCGTGCGCGGACAGGTGCGCATCGCCGCCAACACGTCGTCGCTGACGCAGTTCCTGCCCGAGGACCTGGCCGCCTTCATGGACGAACACCCCGCGGTGCGCATCGACCTCGAGGAGCAGAACAGCAGCGACATCGTCACCGCCGTGCTGGAGAACCGGGCGGACATTGGCGTCTTCGCCGACCGCACGCCCGCAGACGGTCTCGCGACCTTCCCGTACCGCCTGGACGAACTGGTGCTGATCGTGCCGCAGCGTCATCCGCTGGCCGCCGAGCCGCAGGTCGCCTTTGCCGACACGCTGGCGTACGACTACGTCGGCCTGCCCCCCGCGACCTCGCTGGCGACCCGACTGTCCGAGGAGAGCGGGCGGATGGGCCGGGCGATGCGCCTGCGCATCCAGGTCCGCAGCTTCGACGCCATCTGCCGCATGGTGGCGGCCACGCGCGGCGTGGGCGTCCTGCCGCGCATCGCCGCCGAACCGCATGCGCGCTCCATGCCCATCCGGCTGATTCCGCTGACCGACGAGTGGGCGCGCCGCTGGCTGCTGCTGGGGGTGCGCGACGCCGAGACCCTCACCGTGGCCGCGCGCCTCTTGCTGGCGCACCTGCGCGGCGAGGGCTGAGCCCCGGGTTTGCCCGGGGTTTCTCGTTCCGGGAATGCCCCTTTCCCCGATTGTCCATTCCGCCGGGCGGCGCTTTGCGCGCACACTGCCGTCCATCATTACGGTTGGACGCGCCTGGGAGGCGATATGGCAGGGCAGATTCTTGCGGGCATTCGGGTGCTGGAACTGGGGCAACTCATCGCGGGGCCTTTCGCGGCCAAGACCCTGGCGGACTTCGGCGCGCAGGTCATCAAGATCGAGCCGCCGGGCCAGGGCGATCCGCTGCGCAAATGGCGCCTGCTGCACGAGGGCACCTCGGTGTGGTGGGAGGCGCAGTCGCGCAACAAGCAGTCGGTCTGCGTGGACCTGCGCCAGCAGGAAGGCCAGGACATCGTGCGCCTGCTGGCGCGCGAGGCCGATGTGCTGATCGAGAACTTCCGTCCCGGCACGCTGGAGAAATGGGGCCTGTCGTGGGAAGCCCTGCACGAACTGAATCCCCGCCTCATCATGCTGCGCATCTCGGGCTATGGCCAGACCGGCCCCAAGGCGCGCGAGCCGGGCTTTGCCGCCATTGGCGAGGCCATGGCGGGCCTGCGCTACCTGAACGGCGAGCCGGGCCGCGCGCCGGTGCGCGCCGGCCTGTCGCTGGGCGACACCATCGCCGGCCTGCACGGCGCGCTGGGCGTGATGCTGGCGCTGTACCAGCGCGATGCGCGCGGCGGCGTGGGACAGGTGATCGACACCGCGCTCTACGAAAGCCTGTTCAACCTCAGCGAAAGCCTGCTGCCGGAATACTCCGTGTTCGGCGCGGTGCGCGAACCCGCGGGCGCGTCGCTGCCCGGCATCGCGCCGTCCAACGCCTATCCGTGCCAGGACGGCTACGTGCTCATCGCCGGCAACGGCGACGCCATCTACACCCGCCTGATGGCGCGCATCGGCCGCGAAGACCTGGGACAGGACCCGGCGCTCGCGCACAACGACGGTCGCGCGCGGCGCGTCGACGAGATCGACGCCGCCATCGGCGCCTGGACGCAGCAACGCCGCATCGACGACGTGCTGGCCGCGATGCTGGAAGCGGGCGTGCCCGCCGGCCGCATCTACTCGGTCGCCGACATCGCCAAGGATCCGCACTACCGCGCCCGCAACGCCATCACCTCGGTGGAATCGGCGGCGGGCGTGCAGGTCGAAATGCCCGCCGTGTTCCCCTACCTGTCGTCCAATCCGGGCGCGGTGCGCGAACGCGCGCCCACGCTGGGCGAACACACCGACACGGTGCTGGCCTCAGCCGGCCTGACCGAAGAACAACGCGCCGCGTTGCGCGCCAAGGGAGTGATTGCATGAACCACGGTCCCGCCCGCATCGAGATCAACGAAGTCGGCCCGCGTGACGGGCTGCAGATCGAGAAGGCCCTGGTGTCCACCGACGACAAGGTCGCCTTCGTGGACGCCTTGTCCGACTGCGGCTTTGCCCGCATCGAGGTCACCAGCTTCACTTCGCCCAAGGCGATCCCGGCCCTGGCCGACGCGGTCGACGTCATGCGCCGCATCCGCCGCCAGCCGGGCGTGATCTACACCGCGCTGGTGCCCAACGTCCGCGGGCTGGAACGCGCGCTGGAAGCGGGCACCGACGAAATGAACCTCGTCATGTCGTGCAGCGAGACGCACAACCGCGCCAACCTGCGCATGACGCGCGACCAGTCGTTCGCCGAACTGTCGCAGGTGCTCGCCGCCGCCGCCAAGGCCGGTGCGCCCTGCAACGTGTCCCTGTCGACCGCCTTCGGCTGTCCGTTCGACGGCGACGTGCCCGCCGACACGGTGCTGGACCTGGCCGCCCGGCTGGTCGACGCCGGCGCCGCCGGCATCACGTTGTGCGACACCACCGGCATGGCGTTTCCGACGCAGGTGGCCAGCCTGTGCGAGCAGGCGGCGGCCCGCCTGCCCGGCGTTGCGCTGACCGTGCACCTGCACAACACGCGCGGCATGGCGCTGGCCAACGCCATCGCGGCCTGGCAGACCGGCATCACGCGCTTTGACGCGGCGGCCGGCGGGCTTGGCGGCTGTCCCTACGCGCCGGGCGCGAGCGGCAACGTCAACACCGAAGAACTGGTCCACATGTTCGCCTGCATGGGCGTGGAGACGGGCGTGTCGCTGGAACCGTTGCTGGCCATCGTGCGGGGCCTGCCCGGACTGGTGCAGCGGACCTTGTCCAACGCGCTGCTGCAGGCCGGGCCGAGGTTGGCCCTGCATGCGCCGCCGGCGTGGCTGGCCGAACGGTTTCCGGCTGACTGATCCATGGGCGTGGCTTGAACGCTTACGTTGAAACCCGTAACCGAATCATCCGCAGCGCTTGCAGCACCTGCTGCATCCGCTGCATACGAAGCACCTGCAGTACCCGCAGCACCCGCAGCACCTGATCATCACCCACCGATAACAAGATCCAGGAGACAACTCATGGCCTTCACCCGCCTGCCCAACACCCTGCGCGCCAGCGCTGCCTTCGCCCTGACCGTCGCCGCCGGCGTCGCCAGCGCCCAGGCCGATTTCCCCAACCGCCCGGTGACGCTGATCGTGTCCGCCGCGCCCGGCGGCACCACCGACATCGCCGCCCGCCTCATCGCCCAGCCCCTGGGCGCGGCGCTGGGCCAGAGCGTCGTGGTCGAGAACAAGCCCGGCGCATCGGGCGGCATCGCCGCGCAGACCGTGGCCCGCGCCAAGCCGGACGGCTACACGCTGCTGCTTCAGTATTCGGGCTTCCAGGTCATCACCCCGCACGTCACGCCCGCCGCCGGCTGGGACCCCATCAAGGACTTCGCGCCGGTCGCCAACGTGCTGTCGGCGCCGCAAGTGGTGGTCGTGCGTCCGGACCTGCCCATCAAGTCGCTGAAGGAACTGGTCGAGTACGCCAAGGCCAACCCGGGCAAGCTGAACTACGCCTCGTCCGGCAACGGCTCGCTGCAACAGGTCGCCACGGAACTCCTGAACCAGATGGCCGGCACGCAGATCACGCACATCCCGTACAAGGGCACCGGCCCCGCGCTGAACGATCTCTTGGGCGGCGCCGTCGACATGACCATCACCACCCCGCCGCCGCTCTTGGGCCAGATCGCCGCAGGCAAGCTGCGCGCGCTGGCCGTCACCGGCAACACCCGCCTGCCGTCGCTGCCCGACGTGCCCACCGCCGCCGAAGCGGGCTACCCCGACCTGATCGTGTCGTCCTGGTTCGCGATGTACGCGCCCAAGGACACGCCCGCGCCCGTGGTCGACAAGATCGCCGGCGAAATCCAGAAGATCATGAAGACCGACGAGTTCCGCAAGAAGGCGGGCGAGCAGGGCGCCGAAGCGACCTTCATGGGACCGAAGGAACTGGGCGCCTACACGCAGGCCGAGCTGGACCGCTGGGGCAAGGTGGTGAAGGCGGCGAATATCACGGCGAATTGATGGCGGCGGCTTTTCCAGGGGGCGGGCTTTTCGAGCCGCCCCGGCCGAAAAAAGCCGCGCTATAATCGCGGCTCTGCCCGGCCCACGGCCGCGGCACGACACCCGAGCGGGTGTAGTTCAATGGTAGAACGGCAGCTTCCCAAGCTTCATACGAGGGTTCGATTCCCTTCACCCGCTCCACTCCTTAAATCCAGTGTGTTCCTGCCTGGAACTTAAATCCCACGATGAAGTTTCGGGCATTGCGCCCGCCGGTCTGCGCGGCGGGCGCTGGTCCGCTAGCAGTCAATATCCCAAATCGCCTTAAAAGCTCGGCTTGCGGGACTGGCTCTGCTCTACATATTTGATCCGCGCGTTCGTCCATGCCGGGTCATACATCTGGATGCTGACGCCGGTGTATTTCAATACCGCTTGCGTCATGTCCGTCGAGCAGCCCATGCCGGGGTTCGTGCTCGGCTTCTGGCACCACTCCAGGCTCAAAGCGTTGGGATAGTTGGACTGACGGCCGTATTTTTCCAGCACCGCTTTGCCCATCGCTTCCTTGTTGGCGGGAGTCCAGGGCAGCTCATACCGGATCTGCGACACCACCAGTGGCCGTTGCTTATCGACGGGCACGCGCGGCTCGAAATGAACGATGAAGTCGACGCCGTCCTTTTCGTAGCTGAAGTTCATCGGCATTTTGGTGTTCGTGACGGGGTTGTTAGTCGCGTAGCCAATCCGGATGTCTTCTTTGCCAACCTGAAAGTTCTTGGCGGCAGCGGCGAGCGCTTCGTCGAAGTCCATGCCTGTTTTGACGCCGGCGACGTCAAATGTGCGGGGGTCGACCGAACGCTGGGACGCGGCATTCGCGGGAGCAAAGACGACAGCGGTCAGCGCAGAGATGAGGAGTGCAGCTTTCAACTTCAAAATAAAGATCCTTTTCGAATGGCGCGGCGATTATCCGATCGGACCGTTATTGTGTCCCTAATAAAGTGCAACCAAACCTGTCATGGGAATTGGGACTGCTCCTTAGCGTGCAATGGCCGGGCGCGGGCCCGGCCCCGATATCAAACCGGCTGGCTCGGGTCCTCGGCCAGAAACCCCCCACTCTGATGCCGCCACAGCCGCGCATACACCCCATTCAAGGCCAGCAGTTCCGCGTGGCTGCCCTGCTCGATGATGCGCCCCTGGTCCATCACGATCAGCCGGTCCATCGCCGCGATGGTCGACAGCCGGTGCGCAATCGCAATGACCGTCTTGCCTTGCATGACCTCGTCCAGGCTTTCCTGGATGGCGGCTTCGACTTCGGAATCGAGCGCGCTGGTGGCTTCGTCCAGCAGCAGGATGGGCGCGTTCTTGAGCATGACGCGGGCGATGGCGATGCGTTGGCGCTGGCCGCCGGAAAGCTTGACGCCGCGTTCGCCGACCAGCGTGTCGTAGCCCTTGTTGCCGTGGGAGTCGCTGAGCTGCTCGATGAATTCGTCGGCCTGTGCGCGGGCCGCGGCGGCGCGGACCTCCGACGGGTCCGCGTCGGGACGGCCATAGGCGATGTTGTCGCAGATGGACCGGTGCAGCAGCGAGGTGTCCTGCGTCACCATGCCGATGGCGCTGCGCAGGCTGTCCTGGGTGACCCGGGAGATGTCCTGGCCGTCGATGCGGATCACGCCGCGGTCGACGTCGTAAAAGCGCAGCAGCAGGTTGATCAGCGTGGATTTGCCCGCGCCGGAGCGGCCGACCAGGCCGATTTTCTCGCCGGGCCGCACCGTGAGGCTCAGGCCGTCCAGGACCTGGCGTTCGTTGTTGTAGTTGAAGAAGACATTGTCGAACTCGACTTCGCCGCGGGTGACGCGCAGCGCAACCGCGTCGGGCGCGTCCTGCACTTTCGGCGGGTGGGTCAGGGTGCCGATGCCGTCCTGCACGGTGCCGATGTTCTCGAAGAGCGACGTCATCTGCCACATGATCCAGTGCGACATGCCGTTGACCCGCAGCGCCATGGCGGCGACGGCGGCGACGGCCCCGGTGCCGATCTCGTTGCCGTGCCACAGCCAGAGCGCGTAGCCGCCGGCCGAGGCGATCAGCGCGGTGGCCAGGATCTGGTTGAAGATCTCGAACTGGCTGACCAGGCGCATCTGCCGGTAGCCCGTCTCCTTGAAGTCCTCCATGGCCGCGCGCGCGAAGCGGGCTTCGCGGTTGGTGTGCGAGAACAGTTTGACGGTGGTGATGTTGGTGTAGGCGTCGGTGACGCGCCCGGTCATGGATGAACGCGCGTGCGCCTGGTCCTTGCCGACCTTGCCCAGGCGCGGCACGAAATACATCATGGTCAGCCCGTAGAGGGCCATCCAGGCGATGAACGGCAGCATCAGGCGCAGATCGAATCCGCCCGCCAGCGCCACGATGGCAAAGAAGTAGACGGCGATGCCCAGCACGATTTCGCAGAAGGTGAGCAGCACTTCGCGCACGGCCAGCGCGGTCTGCATGACCTTGGTGGTGACGCGGCCCGCGAATTCGTCGGAGAAGAAGGACAGGCTCTGCCGCAGCATCATGCGGTGAAAGTCCCAGCGCAGGCGCAGCGGCAGGTTGATGGCGAGGACCTGGTGCTGGACCAGGGTGCGCAGCGCGACCACGCCGACGCTGGCGCACAGCACGAGGGCGATGCCCCACAGGACGCGCCGCTCGTGCGCCGACGCGGGCTCTCCGGCGTGCCAGGCGGTCAGCATGTCGACGACCTGGCCCAGGAAGGCGAACAGCCACGCTTCATAGATGGAGACCGCCGCGCTCAGGACCGCCAGCGCGGCGATGTAGCGGCGCGATCCGTGCGTGCAGAACCAGAGGAACGCGAAGAAGCCCTTGGGGGGCGGCGGCACGTTCTCGGAGGGGAACGGGTTGAGCTGGCTTTCAAATCTGCGGAACAAGGCAGAGACTCCAAAATCTGGGGTAGTGCGGGGCAGCTGGACGGCGCCGGGGCCGAGGGCGAGCGCCGGGGGCGCGGTGCGTCAGCGATACCGCGTCGCGTCGACAAAAGCCGAAAAGGCGGGCGTCACGAAGATTACACCCCTCGTCAGGCGGGTCGCGGCGCGCCCGCGCTAACCCCGCAGCGCCCCGCGCGCGACGTGCCGCCGGAAAATGTCCGCCATGGTGGCCGCCGCCAGCGACAGCGGGGTGCCTTGCAGGGTCATGATGCCGATGCTGGCCACCGGCATGGGCACGTCCGCGCGGATGCGCCGGGCTTCGTCGCCATAGGGCTTGACGTTGAGCATGCCCGACGGACAGACGATCAGCGCGTCGCTGCGGGTCATCAGGTTCCACATGACGCCAAACGTGTCGCAGTCGATGACGCGTTCGGGTTCCGGCAGTCCGTGGGCGCGCAGGCCGTGCAGGAAGGCCTCGGTGTGGCTGCCGCCCGACACGTTGAGCAGCCATTCGCAGCCCCGGATGTCTTCCCAGCGCCGCGCCCGCGCCAGCGGATGGCCCTTGCGGCAGGCGATCATGAATTCCAGCGGCCGCAGTTCCTCGAAGTCGAATTCGTGCCCGCCGCCGCCGTCTTTCATGCGCGAGGCCAGCGCGAAATCCATCGTGCCGTTGCGCAGCGCGGGTTGCACGGCGGCCAGCAGGCCCTCCGAGACCTTGACCCGCGCGGCCGGCATGCGGGTCCTGAACTCGGTCAGCACATCCGGCAGCACGCTCAGCATGACCATGGGCGTCACGCCCACCGCCACCCGCGCCTGCGCGCCGCTGAGCAACTGGCGGATGTCCTGGCGCGCCAGCGCAAGCTGCGCCTGCGCCAGGCGCGCGCGCACCGTGAGATGTTCGCCGCATTCCGTCACGGCGATGCCCTTGGGGCTGCGCGTCAGGAGCGGGGCAGCCAGTTCGATCTCCAGCTCCTTGATGGCCTTGGTCACCGCGGCCTGGCTCAGGTGCAGGCTGCGCGCGGCGGCGCGGATGCTGCGCAGTTCGGCCACCTTTAGCCACGCCCGCAGATGATGGTCTTTCATGCGGGCTCCCGCCCTGACAACCTGGGGTGGTCACCTTAACAAAAATATAGCCTTCCGCGCAGCGGGGACGATCCCTAATCTTGAGGCGACAAGGAACCGGGCGCGATCCGCAGCCCGGTCCGACCGCCCTCAAGGAGAAAGCCATGCAAGTCTTCCCCAGCCGTATCCGCCGCGCCTTGTCGCTGCTGCTGGTCCTGTGCGCCGCGACCGGCGCGGGCGCCGCCCGGGCCGACTGGCCGGCGCGCCCGATCAAGCTCATCGTGCCGTATGCCGCGGGTTCCGGTCCCGACGTGGTGCTGCGTCCCATCGCCGACGCCCTGGGGCGCGAACTGGGCCAGCCGGTGATCGTGGACAACCGGGGCGGGGCCGGCGGCATCGTCGGCACGCAGGCGCTGGCGGCGGCGCAACCGGATGGCTACACGATCGGCTTCGGCAACATCGTCACGCTGGCGATCAACAAGAGCATGTATGCGAAGCTGCCCTATGACCCGCAGCGCAGCCTGGCGCCCGTCAGCCTGGCCATCAGCAATGCGCTGGTGCTGATCGCGCGCAATGACCTGCCGGCAGCCAATGTGCAGGAACTGGTCGCGTATGCGAAGCAGCACCCGGGCAAGGTCAGCGTGGGGTCGCTGGGGGTCGGGTCCAGCGCGCATCTGGCCGGCGAAATGCTCAAGAGCGAGACGGGCACCACCATGCTGCACGTGCCTTACAAGAGCGGCCAGCAGGCGGTGGTGGACATCGCGGGCGGACAGCTCGACGTGATGATCGACAACGTCGCGGGTGTGCTGCCGTTCATACGCGCCGGCCAGGTCAAGGTCCTGGGGGCGACCAGCCTCAAGCGCGTGCCGGTGCTGCCGGACGTGCCGACGCTGGACGAGTCGGGCCTCAAGGGCTTCGAGGTGGTGTCGTGGGGCGGCATCGTCACGCCCGCGGGCGTGCCCCAGCCGGTCATCGACAGGCTCAACGCCGCCATCGCCAAGGCGCTGCAGGACCCCGCCGTGCTCAAGCAGAACGAGACCCTGTCCGTGGATGCGACGCCCTCCACGCCCGCGCAGTTCGCCAGCCTCATCGCCGCCGAGATCCCGCGCTGGGCCGTGATGGTCAGGCAATCGGGCGCGTCGGCCGACTGAATACGCTTAGAACAGGAAGGAGACACCATGTCGAATGCACTCTGGCGCTGGAACGCGCTTGACCTTGCCCGCGCCATCCGCAGCGGCGAGATATCCAGCCGCGAAGCGGTCCAAAGCTGCCTGGACCGCGCCGGCGAGGTCAATCCGGTCTTCAATCCGCTGACCGAGCTTTACGCCGGACAGGCGCTGCGCGCCGCGGACGCGGCCGACGCCGCCGTGCGCGCCGGGCGCGGCCTGGGCATCCTGCATGGGGTGCCGGTGACGATCAAGGCCAACGCGGACCTGGCGGGCACCGCCACGACCAACGGCGTGACGGCCTACCGGGACCTCATCGCGCACGAGAACAATCCGGCCGTGGACAACTGGATCCGCGCGGGCGCGGTCGTCATCGGCCGCACGAACGTGCCCGCGTTCTCGTGGCGCTGGTTCAGCGACAACGACCTGCATGGCCGCACCCTCAATCCCTTCGATGCCGCGCGCACGCCGGGCGGATCGAGCGGCGGGGCGGCCGTGGCCGCCGCGCTGGGGATCGGCCCGCTTGCCCATGGCAGCGACCAGGGCGGCTCGATCCGGTATCCGGCCTATGCGTGCGGGGTGGCGGGACTGCGGCCGTCGCAGGGGCGGGTGCCGGGCTACAACGCCAGCCAGTTGTCGGAGCGGCCGGTGGCCTCGCAACTGGCCGCGACGCAGGGACCGCTGGCGCGCAGCGTCGCCGATCTGCGGCTGGGCCTGGCGGCGATGTCGGCCGGCGATTCGCGGGACCCGTGGTGGGTGCCGGCGCCGCTGGCGTTTGCGTCCGCGGCCGCTGAGCGGCGCGTGGCGCTCTTTACCGGCACGGCGCAATGGCGCGCCGACCCCGCGGTCGCCGACGCGCTGCAACGCGCCGCCGGCTGGCTGCAGGACGCAGGCTATATCGTCGAGGCCGCGGAACCGCCGCAGTTCGACGCCGCGGCCCGGCTGTGGCTGGACGTGTTGATGAACGAGGCCGCCGGTTCCATGCGGCGCGAGATCGAGCGCGCCGGAGACCGTGCGATCCAGAACGCCTACCAGAGCATGGTGGCGCACACGCCGCAGCGGGACAAGGACGGCTTCATCCAGGCGATGGCGATGCGCACGACGATCCTGCGCGAATGGGGCCGCTTCTTCGACCGCTATCCCGTGCTGCTGATGCCCGTGTCCTTCGCGCTGCCGTTTCCGGTGGATCTGGACCAGCAGGGGCCGGATGCGATGGCGGATATCCTGCGGGCCCAGAGTCCGCTGGTCTCGACGGCGATCCTGGGACTGCCGGGCTTGTCGGTGCCGGTGGGGATGGCGGACGGCGTGCCCGTCGGCGTGCAGGTCGTGGCGGGGCGTTTCCGCGAAGACCTGTGCCTGGCCGTGGGAGAGGACATCGAGGCGCGGGCGGGCTGGTCGGTGCTGGACCGGCTGACCGTTTGAGCCCGGCCTGCCAGTCTCAGCCCGACGCGCCGGCTGCCTGCACGCGCGCATGGACGGTCGCGCCCAGCGCCGCGCCATGCACCGCCAGATGGCCGCCCAGCTGGATGGCCTGCAGGATTTCCGGGCGCGACACGCCCTGCGCGAGCGCGTCGCCGATCAGCGCGCGCGTGGCGGCCATGTCGCCGTGCGTGAAGCAGGCGTGCAGGGCAATGCGCACCAGCATGCGTTCCGCCGCCGCCAGTCCGCCGGCCGGCGCGCCGCCTTCCAGGAAGTCGAGCAGGACGGCGACGTAGCCCCGGTCCTGCGCCGCCAGCCGCAACAGGCTGGGCGCCTGCGCCGGCCACAGCGCGGCGATGCGCGCCCGCATGGGGTCGTGCGCGTCCATCGCCGGTAGCGGCGCGGCCTCGTGCAGCAGGTCGGCGGCTTGCAGGACCGCGCTCAGTCCCTGCATCGTCACCAGGTGCAGCACGTCGAACACGTCGGCGTCGCTGGCGCCCGCCTCGCGCGCCATCCGCAGATGGGTCGCCAGTCCGGCTTCATACAGATGCGTCGCCGATGCGTCCAGCGCCACGTAGATGAGTTCGACCATGCGCGGCGTCAGCGGTCCGGTCCTGGCCGGATGGCCCGCGTATTCGGCATAGTGGGCGAGAAATCCCGGGTTGGCCCGCAGCATCGCGTCGGTCCACGGGCGCCAGTAGCCGCGCGCGGCGATGAAGCGCGCCTTGATGCCGTCCAGGTCGTTCAGCGGCTGCATAGCACTTGTCCGGTGAGGTACTGCGCCCGCGCGCCGGCGACAAAGCGCAGCAGCGGCGCCAACGCTGCGGGGTCCATGCCCGGCGCGACTTCCACCGCATTGATGCGACGCGCCGCCGGTCCCCACTCGCAGGCCAGCGAGGCCACGAGCATGCGCGCCGCGGCGTGGTCGCCGGCATGGTCCCAGGAAAGGTCCTCGTCGGCGGGCAGCAGCAGGGTCAGGCTGGCCGGTCCCTCAAGATCGAAGCGGCGCGCGGCCTGCAGCGCGGCCGCCAGGCGCCGGCCCGGCGGGCTGGACAGCACGGTCGCATCCAGGACCGCCGGATAGCCGTCGGGCGCGCCTTCGTCCGGCACAGGCGGCCAATCGCCGCGCACGGTCAGGGACAGGGGCGTATCCAGGGAAACGCAGGCGCCGCTGGCAGCCGGCCCATAGACCTGGCTGCCGCCATACACCGACGAGCCGCCGTCCACGCACAACAAGCCGCCCGCCAGGGGCGCGGCGTGCGTGCCGGCCAGAAAGGCCAGGGCGCACGCGATCTCGTCGGGGTCGGCCAGCCGGCCGAGCGGAATCTTGGCGACCGCGCGGGCCGTGTCCAGGCGGCCAGAGGCGATCAGGCCCGCCACCAGCTCCGTGCGCACATAGCCGGGACACAGCACGGTGACGCGCAGGTCGGCGTCGGCCTGCGCCAGCGCGCGGCTCTGCGCGATCAGGCCGGCCTTGCTTGGGCTGTAGCCGCCGCGCCAGGGGATGGCGCGCAGGCCCGCGCCGGACGCCACGTTGACTACGCGCGCGCCGGGCGCGAGCCGGTCGCGCAGCGCGGCCACCATGCGGGCAGGCGCCCGCAGGTTCAGGTCCAGCAGACGTTGCCAGTCTTCGTTCGATTGTTCGACGGTGGGGCGGTTGCTGCTGTCGGTCATGCCGGCGTTGTTGATCAGCGCGTCCAGGCGCGGCATGCCGTCGGCCAGCGCCGCGATCTGATCGGCGTCGGTCAGGTCCGCGATGCGCGCCACGTGCGCCTGCCCGGCCGGGGCAGGCAGGGCCGCGCACAGCGCCTGCAGCGCGGACGCGTTGCGATCCACCAGGATGCAGCGATGGCCCGCGGCTGCGAGCCGCCCGGCCGTCGCCCGGCCGATGCCGCTGGCCGCGCCGGTGAGCAGGACGGTATCCATCAGAGCGTGGTGAACGTGATGCCGCCGTCGACCACCAGCGCCTGCGCCGTGATGAAGCGGGCGTCGTCGCTGGCCAGAAAGGCGATGGCGTCGGCCACGTCGTCCACCGTGCCCAGGCGTCCCATCGGCGTGCTGGCGATGCGGCGCGCGTCGCGCTCGGCGTTGCGGTTGCGCTGCGTGCCTTCGGTCGGCACCGCCGACGGGCACACGGCGTTCACCCGGATGCGGCGCGCGCCCAGCTCGGCGGCGGCGGCGCGGGTAACGCCCAGCACCCCGGCCTTGATGCCGGAATACACCATCGAACTGGGGGCGGACTTGAGCGCCGCCGTGGAGGCCACGTTGACGATGGCGCCGCCGCGATCGGGGTCCATGACCTCGGCCGCCGCCTGGATGCCCCAGATGACGGCCTTGAAGCCGATGTCCAGCATGCGTTCCAGCGTGTCCGGCTGGATCTCGGCCACGCTCTGGTAGCGGACCCAGGCCGCGTTGTTGACCAGGATGTCCAGGCGCGAGGCGTGTTCGGCCGCCAGCCGCACGGCCTGGCCGATGCCCTCGCGCGTGGCGACGTTCTGCACCACGGGAAAGGCCTTGCCGCCTTCGGCGGCGATGGCCGCGACGGTGTCGTCCACCAGTTCCTGCTTGAGGTCGTTGACGCCGACCGTGGCGCCGCGCGCGGCCAGCAGGCGGGCCGTGGCCCGGCCGATGCCGGCGCCCGCGCCGGTGACGAGCGCGACGCGCCCGGCGAGATCATGTGCCATGGTGTTTTTTCCTATACCGATTGAATGAAGGCGCGCCCTGCGTCGCGCGACAGGCCCGCGAAGGCGGCGTCCAGCCTGCGCACGGCGCGCAGCGCCCGGTGCAGCGGCAATTCCCAGGTGAAGCCCATGCCGCCGTGCAGGTGGATGGCCTTCTCGATGACGAAGGCCGCGTTGGCGAGCGCCCCGGCCAGCGCGGGCCGCGTGTCGCGCGGCGCGCCGTACTCGTCGGCGTGCGAGGCGCGCCGGATCGCGGCGCTGGAAACGTCCTGCAGCAGCCGCATGCGGGCCAGCAGGTGGCGCACCGCCTGCTTGGCCGACAGCGGCCGGCCGAACTGCACGCGCGTGGCCATGTAGTCCGCCGCGGCCTGCAGCGCGCCTTCGGCCGCGCCGTTGGCGAACTCGGCCAGCAGCAGGTGGGCCTGGCGCCGCAGCGCGTCCCAGGCCTGTTCGTCCAGCCGCGCCAGCACGGGCGCGCCTGCCAGCGCGATCCAGGTTTGCGGATGCTCGGGGTCCAGCGCGGCCTGCGGTTCGTGCGGCAGCGCGCTGGCATCGATGAGGGCCGCGCCCGCGCCGTCCGCCACCAGCACCCAGTCCGCGAGGCCATTGTCGACGCGGGCATGGCCGGTCTGCAGGCTGCCGTGCCAGGCGATGCTGGCCAGGCGCTCGCCGGCGGCCAGGGCCGTGGCCTGCGGGGTGCCGGCCAGCGCGCGGGCGAGCAGGATCTGTTCGGGCAGCGGCAAGGGCAGGCGCAGGCGGCCGGCGGCGTGGGCGATAGGCAGCGCGAAGGCGAGGTCCAGGCCCAGCCCGCCGTCGTCCTCGGCCGCCATCACACCGCACAGGCCGGCCTGCGCCAGCACCTCGGCCATGGCGCGCGGATCGGCACGGGTCAGGGCGTCGGCGATGGCCGCGTCGGCGGCCTGCGCGAATTCCTCGGGACGCAGTTCTTCATGGCTCATGTCAGGTCCTTGGGCAGATTCATGACGCGCTGCGCGATGACGTCGAGCTGCACTTCGGTGGTGCCGGCGTAGATCGTCTCGGCGCGCGAGAAGAGGTAGGCGGTGGTAAAGGCTTGCTGGGCGCGGCGCGCGAGCGGACTGGAGTGGGGGCCGACCTGCGACAGCAGCGAGAGCGCGAGGCCGGCGAAGGCCTGGTGGCATTCCGACCAGTAGAGCTTGGTCAGCGAGCCGCGCGCGCCGATCGTTTCGCCGCGCAGCATGCGCGCGACGGTAAGTTCGACCAGGCCCTTGAGGCCATCGATCTCGCAGACCAGGTCGCCCACGCGGCGCTGCACGTAGCCGTCGTCCAGGGCGGGCGCGAGCTGCGCATCGGATTTGCAGGCGGCGATAAGCTGGCGCAGCTCGCATTCGAAGCGCCACGGGCGGTACATGCGGTTGGTGGCGCGTTCGATGGACAGGACGCGGATGGCGGCGTTCCAGCCTTCGTCGGGGGCGCCCAGCCGTGCGCTGTCGGGCACGACCACATCGTCGAAGAACACTTCGGCAAACGATTCCTTGCCGTCGATCGACTTGATGGGCACGACGCGGATGCCCGGCGTGTCCATCGGAACGGCGAACATCAGCAGGCCGCGATGCTTGTCGGCCACGGTGCCGGTGCGCGTCAGCAGCAGGCAGTAGTGGGCCTTGGCCGCGCCGCTGGTCCAGATTTTCTGGCCGTTGATGCGCCAGTGGCCGCCCTCCTGGACGGCCTTGGTGCGCAGCCGCGCCAGGTCCGAGCCGGCGTCGGGCTCGGAAAAGCCCTGGCACCAGAACTGACGCATCGCCAGGATCGCGGGCAGGAACGCCTGCTTCTGGTCTTCGGTGCCCACGGCCATGATGATGGGGCCGGCCAGTTCCTTGCCGATGGAGCTGACGCTTTCGGGCATGGGCAGCGCGCCGATCTCCTTGTTCACCGCCAGGTGCTCGCGCAGCGTCAGGCCGTGGCCGCCATAGGCCTTTGGCCAGGTCATGCCGGCCAGGCCCGCCTGGTACATGGCCGCTTCCCAGGCGCTGCTTTCGGCGAGGGTGGGGGCGCGCCAGTCCAGGCTGTCGGCGCGCATGGAGTCCGGCAGGTTGGCGCGCAGCCAGGTGCGCGCATGCTGGCGGTAGATATCGGGTCCGGCGGCCGGATCGGGCACCGCGACGTGGTGTTCAACTTGCATGGCTGTCCTCAGTGTGCGGGCGCGGCGCGCGGGATCATCAGCGCGTCCAGGACGACCACGCCTTGGCCCTGCGGCCGGACCAGGATGGGATTCATGTCGATTTCGGCGACGTCGTCGCGATGCCGGGACGCGAACTCCGACAATCGCGCCACGGCGCGCGCCGCGGCGGCGACGTCGGCCTTGGCCTGGCCGCGCGCGCCGTCCAGGATGGGGAACATCCTGAGCGAGCGGATCATCTCGGCGGCTTCGTCCTCGGTCACGGGCGCGGCCTGCACGGCGACGTCCTTCAATACCTCGGCATGGATGCCGCCCATGCCGACCATGACGATGGGGCCGAAAACGGGGTCCTGCGAGACGCCGGCGATCATCTCGGTGCCGCCGCCGACCATCGGCGCGACCAGCACGCCGTCGATGCGCGCGGCGGGGGCGTGGCGGGCGACGCTGGCCAGGATCTGGGCGTGGCCGCGGCGCACGGCCTGGGCGTCGGCCACGTTGAGCAGCACGCCGCCCGCTTCCGTCTTGTGCGCGACGTCCTCGGAGGCGATCTTCAGCACGACGGGATAGCCGATGGCCTCGGCCGCGCGGACGGCGTCGTCCGCGTCGCGGGCGATGCATTCCTGCGGCACGTCGATGCCGGCTTTGCCCAGCGCCTGCTTGGCGTGGAATTCGTTGCGGAATACGGCCGGGTCCACGGGCGCCACGGCGGGCGGCGCGAGGGGGGCGGCGGTTGCCGCGCGCAACCGGCCCAGCCGGACCAGGCCCGCCAGCCCGGTGGCCGCCGCGTCGATGCTGGAAAACACCGGAATGCCCAGCGCGTTGATCTGCGCGACGGCGTCGGCCGGGCCCTGGCTGATGACCATCAGCAGGCGGTCCGGATGGCTGGCGCGCACCTGCGCCAGGGCTTCGAGGTAGATGCCGCGCAGCCGGGTGTTGTAGAGCGACAGCGACATGAAGAGCGCGAGCGAACTGGCCGAGGGATCGTCCAGCAGGGCGCTCAGCATCTTCAGGAGAATGTCGGGGCGGCTGGACATCTGCGCGGACGCGTCCACCGGATTGCCGGTGCTGGCGGTGGGCACGGCGTCGAGGATGCGCCGCTGCGTGTCGGGCGCGAGCGCGGGCAGCGCGAGGCCGGCCTCGCTCATGGCGTCGGCCATCATGATGCCGAAACCGCCGGACGCGGCGACCAGCGTCACCGCGTCGTTGCGGGGCAGGCGGTCGGGCATCAGCAGCGAGGCCGCGTGGCCGATGTCGATCAGGGCCTCGACCGACCGCACGCGCAGCACGCCGTGACGGCGGAACACCGCGTCGATCACCGCGTCCGAGCCGGTGAGCGCGCCGGTATGCGAGGCGGCCGCGGCCTGGCCTTTTTCGGTGGAGCCGATCTTCAGGATGATGACGGGCTTGCCCTGCTCACGCGCCAGGCGCAGGGCCTCGATCAGCTTGCCGGCGTCGCGGCAGGTTTCCATGCAGCACAGGATGATGCGCGTGGCCGGGTCGTCGGCCAGCGCGGCGATGCCGTCGGCGGCGTCCACGTCGGCCTCGTTGCCGGTCGCGATGAAGCGGCTTACGCCCATGCCGCGCCGGGCCACGCTCTGCATGGTGTGGCTGCCCACGTTGCCGGACTGGGACACGATGCCCACGTGCCCGGCGGGCGGCATGTTTTCCTCCAGGGCGATGGAGAACGAGCCGATCAGGCGGTCGGCCACGTTGACGGTGCCCAGGCAGTTCGGGCCCAGCACACGCATGCCGTGGGCGCGGGCGATGGCGACCAGTTCGGCCTGCAGCGCGGCGCCTTCAGGGCCGGCCTCGGTGAAGCCGGCCGACAGCACGATGGCCGCCTTCACGCCGCGCGCGGCGCAGTCGCGCAGCGCGGCGGGCGTGGCGGCCGCGGGCACGGCCAGGATCGCGAGCCCGGGCGCCTCGGGCGTGTCCCGCACCGAGGCGTAGGCCGGCAATCCCTGGATGGCGCCGCCCTTGGGGTTGATGGGATACACGGCCCCGCGGTAGCCGTGCTTGATCAGCATGTGCACGGGGCGGCCGCCGATCTTGGTGATGTCGTCGGAGGCGCCGATCACGGCGATGCCCGTTGCCTCAAAAAAGGGGGTAAGCCCCGCGCCGGGGCGTTGCTGCTGCGTGCCCATGCTCAGCGCCCCTTGAACTGGGGCTGGCGCTTTTCCAGGAACGCCATGCGGGCCTCGCGCGCATCCTCGGTCTTGGCGAGCGCCATGGTGAAGTCCTGTTCGAAGCGATAGGCATCGCGCTGCGGCATCAGGTCCACCATGTTGGCCGCGCGCTTGGCGTACAACACGGCGAGCGGGGCCTTGGACGCGATTTCGTGGGCCAGCGCCAGCGCGGCGGGAACCAGCTGATCGGGCGGCAGCACGTCTTCCAGCACGTTGCGGCGCAGCAGGTCATGCGCGGTAAGCCTTTGGCCGGTGTAGAACATGCGGCGCAGCGTCGAGCGTCCGAACAGGGTGCGCAGCATCGAGGCGCCGCCGGCCAGCCCGACATTGATCTCGGGCATGCCGAACGTGGCGTTGTCGGACGCATACATGATGTCGCAGGCGGCCATGAGGCCCAGGCCGGCGCCCAGCGCCGCGCCGTTGACGGCGGCGATGACCGGCTTGGCGCATTCGCGGATGGCGTTGCCGGTTTCGCGGGTGATGCGGTTGTGTTCCAGGAAGTCGCCCGCGACATCGGCATCGGGACGGTCCTTCAGGTCCGCGCCGGCGCAGAAGACCTTGCCGCTGCCGGTCAGGACCGCGCAGCGGATGTCGTCGCGCTCGGAGATCTCGTCGAAGATCGCCACGATGCGGCGGCGCATGTCGCGGTTCAGCGCGTTGACCGGTGCGTGGTTCAGCGTGACCAGGGCGACGCCCTCGCTGACCTCGAATTTGACGGGGGTATCGCTCATGCCCGCACCTCGTTCGACAGGGTGGGGGGTGAGAGGCGCCGGGCGCCGCGGGCGTGCTGCATCGTAAGTCTCCTCGGGTCGGATTGACCGGTCTTGTCCGCTGTCCGCGCCCTGCGGCGCTGGACTTTTTTTTGATTTTAGGGAGGGGGTATGCGTCGATCTACGCCAAAAACGTTGGTTGTGTTCTGCAGGAATGCCGCATATTCCGCCGCGCCGCCAGCCGATACCATGACGCAGAAGCCTCGTCTGAAAGACCCATGGGACGAGAGGCCAGGAGACAAATCGGCAGATGCAGATCGAACGTATCGGAAGCCTGCGCGCGGCCCTGGGCGAATGCCCGGCATGGGACGCGGCGAGCGGGCGGTTGTGGATGGCGGATTGCCGCAAGGGCCTGATCCTGGCCGTGGCGCCGGACTCGGGCAGCGTGCAAAGCTGGCAGTTGCCCGCGCCGCTGGGATCCTTCGCATTCAATGGCGAGGACGAGCTGGTGGTCGCGCTGAAGGAGTCGTTTGCGCTTTTCCGGCCGGCCGATGGCAGCCTGCGCACGCTGGCCCGTATCGAGGACAGCCACCCCAACCTGCGCTTGAACGACGGCGCGCCGTTGCCCGATGGCAGCTTTGTGGCGGGCACCATGCACATTTACCGGGAGGCCGGCGAAGCCCCGCTGGGCGGGCTGTATCGCCTGGATACCGGCGGCCGGCTCACGCGGATCGCGCAGGGGCTGGGCGTGGTCAACGGTCCTGCCCTGCATCCGGACGGCGGGCACCTGCACGTCTGCGACAGCGCCGCGCGCAAGATCTACCGCTACCGGATGGACGCAGCGGGCGGGCTGTCCGCGCGCGAGGTCTTCGTCGACACGGACGCGCTGGGATCGGCGCCGGACGGCTGTTGCTTTGACCGCGACGGCGGGCTATGGACCGCGCTGGTCCACGCCGGCGCCATCGCGCGGTTCGACCGGGAGGGCAGGCTGGATGTGCGCATCGACCTGCCGGTCGCGCATCCGGCGTCGTTGTGCTTTGGCGGCGACGGCCTGACCGACCTTTACGTCACGTCGATCAGCGACAGCGGCCGCCTGTCGGCCCACGGCCCCCTGGACGGCGCGCTGCTGCGCCTGCGCGGGACCGGGTATGCAGGCGCGCCGCGTCCGCGCTGCCTGATCCGGCCCTGAGCCGCGCGGCCCGGCGTCATTCGCCGCTGGCGCCCGCCGGCTTGCCGTAGGCCGCAAAGCGCAGCTCGGCGCCCGACACGTGCGACGCCACGAAATCCAGGAACAGCCGTATCTTCACCGGAATCATGGCCGTGTCCAGGATGGTGGCGTACATGCCTTCTTCGAAGGTCGTGTTGGTGACGCGGTAATCCGGGCACAGCCGCACCAGCGTGCCGCGCTCGATGTCGTGGTGCACGGTGTAGTCATCCAGCAGCGCGATTCCTTCGCCCAGCCGCGCCAGTTCCAGCAGGGCCACGCCATTGTTGCTGACGTGCCGCGGCTTGATCAGGATTTCGTCGATGGCCTCGCCCTGCTTGAAGCGCCAGCAGTATTGGTCGCCGGGCAGCAGGTACGCCAGGCAGGCATGCTGGGCGATATCGGCCGGCTGCGTGGGCAGTTCCCGCTGCGCCAGGTACGCGGGCGAGGCCACCAGATAGCGCTCGCTCTTGAACAGGATGCGCCGCTTCAAGCCGGCCTCGACGGGCGGCGAAATGCGGAAATCGATGTCGAAGTTGTTGCGCCGCAGATCGGTCTTGGCTTCCGACAGCACCAGTTCAATGTGGATCTCGGGGTAGGCTTCGCGGAACGCGGCCACCAACTGCGGCAGCACGCCCAGTCCGAACATCATGCGCGAATGCACGCGCAGAATGCCCTTGGGCGCGGCGCGGATTTCGGTGATGTTGCGGTGCGCCTCGTTGATGTTCCAGAGGATGGTTTCCAACTGGCGGGCGTATTCCTGGCCGGCTTCGGTCAGCACGACCTGCCGCGTGGAACGCAGCAGGAGCTTCACGTTGAGCTCGCTTTCGAAGTCGGTGATCATGCGCGACACCGAGGTGGCGGAGATGCCGAACTGGCGCGCGGTTTCCGAGAAGCTCTCGGTCTTCGAGATCGACAGAAAGAGCTCCATTGCGCGCAGTCTGTCCATCATTCCTCCACTTTATGCAGCACAGAACGCCGCTTTTCTTGTATTCCAGCCCATGACTACCGGCCTCTAGAATTTCCTCAAGGATTCATGCATCAACGAGGAGACAATATGGAATTCGGCGTATTCATTCTGGCGCAGCAACGAGGTTACCACCAGTCCTCCACGCAAGTCATCAACAACTCCATCGAGCAGACGGTGGCGGCGGAGCAGGCAGGATTCGACGCGGCCTGGTACGCCGAGCATCACTTCAACAACTATTCGCTGTCGCCCTCGCCCCTAATGACGGTGGCCCATGCGGCGGCCAAGACCCGTCGCATCCGGCTGGGCACGGCGGTGTGCATCCTGCCGCTCTACCATCCGGCGCGCTTCCTGGCCGAGGTCGGGTTCGTGGACACGGTGTCCAACGGCCGCCTGGATCTGGGCGTGGGATCGGGCTACCAGCAATTCGAGTTCGAGCGCTTCGGCGTCCAGATCGAGGACTCGGGCGCGATCTTCAACGAGTTCCTCGACGTGATCCCTAAGGGGCTGACGCAGAAGATCTTCGAGCATGACGGCAAGTTCCTGAAGATTCCGCCCAGTTCGATCGCGGTGCGCTGCGTGCAGGACCCCATGCCGCCGCTGTGGATCACGTCGGGCAATCCGGTGACGCTGGGCCGCGGCGTGCGCGAGAATCACAACCTGTTCGTCACGGCGCTGCTCAAGGGCAACGACGCCATCGCGGAACTGCGCGGCCGGCTGGAGAAGGTGGCCGAGGACAACGGCAAGGACCTGGACCGCGACGTGAAGTTCGGCTTCCTGCGCTGCGGCTACGCCTCGGACAACAAGGCCGAGATCGATGCCTATCTGGATTGCGCGCGCTTCCAGCGCCGCATTTCCGAAAGCCTCAAGTTCCGCCGCGCGCAGAGCGACGATGGCTACATGGTCAAGGAAGTGCCTTCGGATACCGACCCGACCTTCGAGCAGCTTCGCAAGAACCTGCCGGTGGGCTCGGTCAACGAAGTCATCGACAAGATGCTGGAAGAAATCAGCATCCTGCGGCCCAAGCACATCGCGCTGCAGACGCAGCTTGGCGACTTCGACCAGAAGACGATGCTCAAGCAGATCGAACTCTGGGGCGACAAGATCATTCCCGCGATCCGCAAGGAAATCGGCAGTACGGCAGTGCTTGCCTGAAGGAGGGCGACATGCGTATCTACTTGAGCAATGCCGGCGCCATCGCGCTGCGCGACCCGGCGGATTTCGGCCGTCTCGATGTCATGGCGGACCCGCAGCCCGCCGACCGGCTGGAGCGCGCCATCGCCCGGATCGGCCGGCGCGAGGACGAGCGGCACGTGCGCCTGTCGCCGTCGGTGCTGCGCTTTCTGTCGCAGCACGCCGGCGATCCGGCCTGGGAGGCCGGCTTCTCGAAGATGGTGGATTACGCGGCGCGCCACGGATGGGTCGATGAACGTGGCGACATCCGCGCGCACATGGTCTTCAACGAGCGCGACGAGGTGGTGTCGGTCGACGATTTCAAGGCGGCCATGCGGTCGCTGCCGGCGGGCATCAGCGCCGTCAGCACCGGCGACGGCGAGGAGATGGCGGGCATGATCGTGTCCAGCCTCACGTCGATCTCCGCCGATCCTCCCATGGTGGGGTTCTTCGTGCAGCAGACCTCGTCGGCGCGCGAGCCGCTGCTGCGCAATGGGCGCTTCGTCGCCAACATCCTGGGCGAAGGCCACGGCGAAGTGATCGAAGCCTTTCTGAAACAGCCGCAGGGCCAGGCGCGCTTCGCGCAGGGCGGCTGGGTGCTGAACGAGCATGGCGCGCCCGTGCTGCCCGATGCGCTGGCCAGCATCGAATGCGACATCGTCTGCACCGAAAAGCTGGGCACGCACGATCTCATCGTGGGCAAGATCCGCAAGACCGCCTGCCGCGAGGCGCGGCCGGTGATCAACTTCAACGCGGCCACCCACTGCATCGCGCCGGCCCGGCTTCAGTAACGGACCGGGCAGGACGCCGCAAAACGCCACAGCCCGCCGAACGGCGGGCTGTGTTTTTTTTCTCTGCGCGATCAATCAAGGACGATGTGGTTTTCCTGGATGACCTTGCCCCAGTACTGGCGGTCGGATTCCAGTTGCGCCTCCAGGGCCAGCGGGCCGCCGGCTTTTTCGGTCTGCCCGTTGGCGACGAGCACCTTGCGGAAGCGCTCGGATTGGACCGTCTTGATGGCGGCCGCGGCGTAGGCCTGGACGATGGCGTCCGGCGTGCCCTTGGGCGCGTGCAGCGCCGTCCAGTAGCTGGCCTTGAGCTGTGGATAACCCAGTTCGGTGACGGCGGGCACGTCCGGCAGCGCGGGGTCGCGCTGGTCGGTGGTCAGCGCCAGGATTTTCACCGCGCCGGCCTTTTGATGGTCGGCCAGCGCG
The DNA here is from genome assembly GCF_900108985.1 of Achromobacter sp. NFACC18-2. Classification (NCBI taxonomy): domain Bacteria; kingdom Pseudomonadati; phylum Pseudomonadota; class Betaproteobacteria; order Burkholderiales; family Alcaligenaceae; genus Achromobacter; species Achromobacter sp. NFACC18-2. The sequence continues at coordinate 179,486 of NZ_FNYM01000013.1, forward strand.
ATGGGCGTCATGTACGAGAGGTCGTTGCGGCCCGTGATGAGGTCGATCAGGCTGGTCGGCGTGCTCTTGTAGGGCACGGCGGTCAGCGGGATGCCCAGCGTCCTGGACAGGATTAGGCCGTACAGGTCGGTGACGCTGCCCGGTCCCAGCGACCCGTAGGTCAGCGCGCGGTTTTCCTGCTTCGCGTAGGCGACCAGGTCGGCAATGGAGTTCACGCCCAACTTGGACGGCACGGTGATGGTCAGCGGGCCGTCGAACATCATGGCCACCGACTTGAAGCTGTCAAAGCCGTAGTTCAGGCGGGGGCGCAGCAGGATGTTCAGTGACACCGGCCCGGACCCGCCCATCAGCAGCGTGCTGCCGTCGGCCGGGGCGCGCGCGACCTGGGTCGCGCCGATGATGCCGTTGGCGCCGGGCTTGTTCTCGACGATGAAGTTGATGCCCAGTTCGGCGCTCATGCCCTCGGCCAGCAGGCGCGCGAAGTTGTCGTTGGGGCCGCCCGGCGCGTAGGGCACGATCAGGGTCACGGGCTTGGCCGCGGCGCGCAGCGGCCGGGCGAGCATCATGAGTGTGCCGGCCGCGATGAAGCCGCGGCGCGTGAGCTTGAACATTGTCTCTCTCCTGGTTCCCGCCGCCATGCGTGGCCGTGCCTTGCGCGGGCCGGCTCTTATGGTTGTGCGCTGGTGGCTGGGTCGGCCGGCAGCGGGCCGCCGGCCATGGGTTGTCTCAGTAGCCGATCATAATTTTTATCGGCCTGATCGATTACCCCGTCGATATGCAGAACTGTTCTGCGCGGCGAGCATGACTGCGGCCCGCCATGGGCGGCCGTGGCGGATTATGCCGCATCGGCGCGGACATCGCCGGCGCCGCGCGCGTGCCTGGCCGCCTCCCGGCTGATCTTCGCGCACCGGTACAGCGCGTCCTTGTCCAGCACCGTCAATCCGCCGTAGTGCGTTTGCAGGACCCCCGCCCGCGCAAGGCGGGTCAGCGCGGTGTTGCAGCGCTGGCGCGAGACGCCGCACAGGCCGGCGATCTCTTCCTGCGAGATGCGCAGACGCCCCTGCGTCCCCGAATGGACCTCGGCGTCCAGTTGCGCCGCCACGGCGCGCGCCACGGTGGTGTCCACGTCCAGCAGCACGTTGCCGGTGTAGCAGCCCATCAGCCAGTTCACCCGCTGCGCCAGGTGCGTCATCAGCGCCTTGGTGAATTCGATGTTGTGGTTCCACAGGCGCTCGCAGGTGTCGCGCGGCAGGATCACGATGCGGCTGGGCCGCAGGGCCACCACTTCGTACTCGAAGCGTTCGCGGCGGATCATGGTGGCCTCGCCGAACCAGCTTCCGGTGCTGAAGCCGGCCAGCGACAGCGTGCGGCCGTCGGTCCCCGGTGACGACCACTTCACCAGGCCTTCGACCACGCCATACCAGCCGAGCGACCGCGAGCCCGCGCGAAACAGGTATTCGCCCGCCGCCAGCGACACCGTGCGCAGTTCCGAGCGCACCACGCCGCGCTCCAGCGCCGGCAGGCCCTTGTACCAGGGCACCACGTCCAGCATCTTGTCCACGGGGCAGCGCGCGGGCCGGCGGTTCGCGGTGGACGATTCGTTGCCCATCAGGGCAGGCGGTTCGCGCATGGTCGTTCCCTGTATGGAGATGAATGCGGCCCAGGTAAACCCTAGGGTTCTTTGTCAACATGATGACTGTCCGAGGGGGCAGCCGGGCCGCAGAATGGTTGACGCCCCATGGGCCAAAAACCATAAGAGGAGACCGGTATGTTGTCAATGCCACGCCTGTTGTCCACCACCGCCATCGCCTGCGCGGCGTCCGCCGCGCTCCTGCCCATCCAGGCCGCCCAGGCGCAGATTTCCGACGACGTCATCCGCATCGGGTTCATCACCGACATGTCCGGCGTCTATTCGGGCCCGGACGGCCCCGGGGGCGCGGAAGCCATCAAGATGGCGATCGAGGAAATGGGCGGCGAGATCAACGGCAAGAAGATCGAGCTGCTGACGGCGGACCACCAGAACAAGGCCGACGTGGCCTCGGCCAAGGCGCGCGAATGGTTCGACCAGCGCGGGCTGGACATGCTGATCGGCGGCACCAATTCCAGCACGGCGCTGGCCATGTCCAAGGTGGCCGCGGACAAGAAGCGGCCCATCATCGTGGTGGGCGCTGGGGCGCCCGCGCTGACCAACGAGCAGTGCACGCCCTATACGCTGAACTACGCCTACGACACCGTCGCGCAGGCGCGCGGCACGGGCGCGGCGGTGGTCAAGGCCGGCGGCAAAAGCTGGTACTTCCTGACGGCCGACTATGCCTTCGGCCATGCGCTGCAGGCCGACACCACCACCGTGGTGAAGTCGGGCGGCGGCACGGTGGTGGGCAGCGTCAAGCATCCGCTCTCCGCCAGCGATTTCTCGTCGTTCCTGCTGCAGGCGCAAGCCAGCAAGGCCGAGATCCTGGCGCTGGCCAACGCGGGCGCGGACGCGACGAACTCGATCAAGGCCGCCAACGAGTTCGGCATCACCAAGTCCATGAAGCTGGCGGGGATGATCATGTTCATCAACGACATCCACGCCATGGGGCTGCCCGCGGCGCAGGGCATGTACCTGACCGACAGCTGGTACTGGAACGCATCGGACGAGACGCGCGCCTGGGGCCGCAAGTTCTTCGAGCGGCGCCAAGCCATGCCGTCGTCGCTGCAGGCGGCGGACTATTCGGCGGCGCTGCAGTACCTGCGCGCCGTCAAGGCCACGGGCACCGACGACGCGGACCGCGTGCTGGACTACCTGCGCGGGAACAAGCTGAACGACATGTACATCAAGGACGGCGTGGTGCGGCCCGATGGCCGCGTGGTGCACGACATGTACCTGCTGCAGGTCAAGAGCCCCGAGCAGTCCAAGGCACCTTGGGATTACTTCACGGTCGTGCAGACCATCGACGGCAACCAGGCCTTCACCAAGCAGTCCGAAAGCCGCTGCGCCCTCTGGAAATCGTAGGAGACTGGGCATGTCCAAACGCAAAGTGATCGTGACCATCGCTCCGACCGGGGGCATGGCGCTCAAAAGCCAGAATCCGCACCTGCCGACGCAGCCCGCCGAGATCGCCGAGGACGTCTACCGCTGCTACAACGCGGGCGCCAGCGTCGTCGCGCTGCATGCGCGGCGGCCGGACGATCTTGCAACCTGCGACGCGGCGGTCTACCGGAAGATGAACCAGCTCATCCGGGAGCGCTGCGACATCGTGCTGAACAATTCCACGGGCGGCGGGGTGCACGGCGACATGGTCGCGGAAACCTCGCCGGGCACGTGGGAGATCCTGTGGGACGAGCGCGTCAAGGGCATGGATGCGGGCGCGGAAATGTGCACGCTGGATGCCACCACGCTGAACCTGGCGTTCGGCGACCGCGAATACCTGATGAACACGCCGCTCAGCAAGGGGCGCGAGCTGGCCGCCGGCATGAAGGCGCGCGGCATCAAGCCCGAGTGGGAGGTGTTCAGCCCCACGCACATCCTGCAGGACGTGACCACGCTCATCGGCGAGGGCCTGGACGAAGGGCCGCACTTCATCAACCTGGTCATGAACGTGCACCGCAACTTCCAGAACGCCATGCCGTTTTCGCCGCGGCACCTGCAGATGATGGTGGACCTGCTGCCGCGCAACAGCATCTTCTGCGTCAGCGGCATCGGACCCGCGCAGCTCGAGGCCAACATCAGCGCGTTGCTGCTGGGCGGCCATGCGCGGGTCGGGCTGGAGGACAACCTGTATTACCGGCACGGCGAGCTGGCCACCAATGTGCAGCTCACCGAGCGCATCGTGCGCATCATCCGCGAGATGGACATGGAACCCGCCACGCCCGCCGAGGCGCGCGAGATCCTGGGCCTGCCCCTGAAAAGCGGCGTCCGGCCCGAGTTCGCGCGCTGACGAACAAGCCGGCAGGCGCGGCATGGGGCCGCGCCGCCGGTCACCCATCCATCGGGGAAGGACATGATCGAATCGTTGAAGGGGGCCCGCGTCCTGATCACTGCGGGCGCACAGGGCATCGGGCTTGCGATGGCGCGCAAGTTCGTGGAATCGGGCGCGGACGTGCACATCTGCGACGTGGACGCGCAGGCGCTGGAGGCGGCCCGTGCCAGCCTTCCGGCCTTGGGCGCGAGCCTGACGGATGTCTCCGACGAGGCGCAGGTGCTGAAGATGTTCGACGCGCTGGCGCGGCGGTGGGGCGCGCTCGATGTCCTGGTCAATAACGCGGGCGTGTCCGGCCCGACCAGCCGTCTCGAAGACACGGACCTCGCTTCCTGGCGGAACACGCTGGAGGTCAACCTGACCGGCACGTTCCTGTGCGCGCGCAGCGCGGTGCCGCTGCTGCGGGCCGCGGGCGGCGGTTCCATCGTCAATATCTCTTCCGTCGCGGGACGCCTGGGGTTTTCCCTGCGCACGCCCTACAGCGCCAGCAAGTTCGGGCTGGCCGGCCTGACCCAGACCTGGGCCATGGAGCTGGGGCCGTCGAACATCCGCGTCAATTCGGTGCTGCCGGGCGTCGTGTCGGGCGACCGGGTGGAGCGCATCATCGCCGCCCGTGCGGCGGCCGGCGGGGTGAGCAACGACGCCATGCGCGAGCAACTGGTGGAAAAGGTGTCGCTGCGCCGCATGACGCGCCCGGAAGACGTGGCGAACCAGGTGGCGTTCCTGTGTTCGGCCGAGGGGGCGATGATCAGCGGGCAGAGCATCTCGGTGTGCGGCAACGTGGAGTATCTGGGCTGACGCCGGGCGGGGCGGGTTGCCCCCCCGTTGCCAAATCCCGTGACCCCGGTCCATAATCTGCGCTTTGTTAATTGATAACCGTTCGCATTATTAATGATGCGGACGGGTGTCGCGTGCGGGCGGGATCGTGAGCGGATCGGAAGGGGTGTCCCAGGACTTCGAAAGCCTATACGGCAATCATCACGGCTGGCTGGTGGCCTGGGTGAACTGGCGGCTGGGCAACGCGGCCGATGCTGCCGACCTGGCGCATGACGCATTCGTGCGCCTGCTGACCCGTCCGTGCAAGTTCGACAACGCCCGGCATGCCAGAACCTACCTGCGCCGGATGGCCAACGGCATGTGCATCGACCTGTGGCGCCGCCGGGACCTGGAGCAGGCCTGGCTGGACGCCCTGGCCGCGCAGCCGGAGCCCACGGTGTCGTCCGCCGAAGACCAGGCCATGGTGCTGCAGGCGCTGGGCGAGATCGACGCCATGCTGCGGGGCCTGCCGCCCCGGACCGCCCACGCCTTCGTCATGGCGGTGGCCTGCGAAATGACCGACCAGGAAGTGGCCGACGTGCTCGGCGTGTCATCGCGCATGGTCCGCAAATACGTCGCCCAGGCCATGCTTTGCTGCATGAAGCTGGAGGCCCGCCTGGCGGGCGGGCTCGCGGGCGAGCCGCAGCCGGGCGCGGCATGAGCGCCGCGCAGGGGCGCGAGCCCTCGCATCGCGTCATGCAGCAGGCCGCCGAATGGTATGCGTTGCTGCGCTCGGGCGAAGCCTCGGCCGCCGAGCGCCAGCAATGGCAGCAGTGGGTGGAGCGCAAGGCGGAACATCGCGAGGCCTGGGGTTACGTGGAGCGCATCGGCCGCCGTTTTTCGCCTTTGCAATCCAGTCCGGACCGGGATGCCGCCGTGACCGCGTTCGGCCAGGCCGCGTCGGCTGGGCGGCCCGGGCGCCGGCAACTGCTGCTGGGGCTGGCGGGTGCGCTGGGCATCGCCGGCCTGGGATGGACCGCGTGGCGGCAGACGCCGCTGCCCATCGTGGCCTCGACCTGGGGCGCGGATCAGCGCGCGGGCATCGGCGAGACCCGACGGGTCGCCCTGGCCGACGGCACCGAGGTCTGGCTCAAGGCCCTGAGCGCCTTCGACGTCGACTATGGCGCCACGCTGCGCCGCCTGCAGCTTGTCGCGGGCGAGTTGCTGATCGCCACCGCCCCGGACCCCGCGCGTCCGTTCGTGGTCGACACCGCGCAGGGCCGGCTGCAGGCCCTGGGCACGCGCTTTACCGTGCGGGGCGAGGAAGACGGCGTGGTGGTCGCCGTGCATGAGGGGGCCGTGCGGATCGACACGGCGGTCAGCCGCGCCAGCGGCATCGTGCCGGCGGGGCGCCAGGCCCGGTTCACCGCGGACACGCTGGACGCGATCCTCCCGGTGAACCCGGCGCGCGAGGCCTGGACGCGCGGCGTGCTCGTGGCCGACGACACGCCGCTGGCGGACGTGGTGGCGGAATTGCGCCGCTACCACTTCGGCCACCTGGCGGTGGCGCCGGAGGTGGCGCGCCTGCACGTCTTCGGCAGCTATCCGCTCCAGGACACCGGCCGCGCGCTGGACATGCTGGCCTCGGTGCTGCCGGTCCGGGTGCGCCGCACCCTGCCCTGGTGGATCAGCATCGAACCGCGCGCCTGAAAAAAATGCGCCGGGCGGTTCCGGGTTTGGCGGGCTCGTTCGAATAAGGACAGTAAGAGCCGCTCGCGCCCGGCACCCCGCCGGGCTGGCGCGCCGCTCTCCTTTCCCGAACCCCACGCACGAGAGCACAGGTCCCGTCATGTCCCACCGTCTTCCCCCCGTCGCCGCGGCTTTTCCCGTGACCCGCGCGCGCCCCTTGGCTTCCCGTCGCGCCCGCCTGCCGTCGTGGGGCCTGCCGCTGGCGCTGGCCCTGGCGGTTTCCACGGTCTGGGGGCCGCCCGCGCATTCACAGGCGGCGCCGGCGGCGACCGGCGTGGCCGACCTGATCACCTTCGACATCCCGCCCGCGCCGCTGAATCAGGTGCTGACGCGGCTGGCCAACGAATCCGGCATCCTGCTGGCCGCGCAGCCGTCGCTGGTGGCCGACCGCCAGAGCAACGGCGTGCGCGGCCGCTATTCCAGCCACGACGCGTTGCAGCAGGCCCTGGCCGGCACGGGCCTGCGCGCCACCCGCGAGGCGCCGAACCAGTACCGCCTCAGTGCGCTGCCCGCGTCCGACGCGGCGACGCTGGAGGCCGTGACGGTGACCGCCTCCGGGCTGTCCAGCGGACTGCCCCCCGTCTACGCGGGCGGCCAGGTGGCGCGGGGCGGGCGCCTGGGCCTGTTGGGCAACCGCGACGACATGAGCACGCCGTTCAGCGCGACGCAGTACACCGCCAAGCTGATCGAGGACCAGCAGGCGCAGAACATCGGCGACGTCCTGGTCAATGACCCCACCGTGCGCAATACCTATTCGCGCGGGGCGGGCCGGGATGAATTCAACATCCGCGGGTTCACGCTGTTCAACTACGACGTGTCGTTCAACGGGCTGTACGGCGTGTCGCCGCGCAATTCCAGTTCGCTGATCGGCGTGGAGCGGGTTGAAGTGCTGCGCGGCCCCAACGCGCTGCTGAACGGCATGGCGCCCTACGGCTCGGTGGGCGGTTCGATCAACCTGGTGCCCAAGCGCGCGGGCGCCGACCCGCTGAATCGCTTTACCGTGTCCTACATCGGCGATAGCCAGTTCGGCGCGCATGCCGACCTGTCGCGCCGCTATGGCGACAGCCAGGAGTGGGGCGTGCGCCTGAACGTGGCAGGCAGCGGCGGCGACCTGCCGATGGACGGGGCCAGCGAGGACCTGGGCGCGGTGGCGCTGGGGCTGGATTACCAGGGCGAGCGCTTTCGCGTCGAAGGCGACATCAACTACCAGAACCGCACCACGGATGCGCGCAGCGGCCTGCTGTTCCCGCCGCCCTCGGGCGTGGACATCGGCCGGGCGCCGGACGCGCGCCGCAATTTCTTCCCGTCGTGGACCTACTGGAAGACCGAGGAATGGTCGGGCGCGCTGCGCGCCGAGTATGACCTGTCGCCGGACTGGACCGTCTACGGCGCGCTCGGCGCACGCAAGCACGACTTTGAAAGCATGCAGACGAGCTGGCTCATGCTGAACGAGGCGGGCGATATCGGCGCGGTGCCGTCCCGCCTGAACGAGTCGCTCACCAGCAAGACGGGCGAGGTCGGCGTGCGCGGCCGCTTCCAGACCGGCGCGCTCAAGCATGAGCCCGCGCTGAGCGCCAGCATCCTGGACATCGATTATTCGGCGGCCCGGATCCGGTCCAGCACGGTGTTCTCGAACATCTACAACCCCGCGGACCTGCCCAAGCCGAACATCGCGCGTCCGTCGGATCTGCCGCGGGCGAGCGATTCGCGGCTGGTCAGCATTGCGCTCGCCGACACGATCTCGATGGCGCAGGACCGCGTGCAATTCATTGCGGGCGTACGGCACCAGCGCGTGGAATCCACCAACTTCGACGCGATGACCGGCCGCCAGACGTCCAACTACGACAAGTCCGCCGTCACCCCCGCGTTTGCGCTGACGGTCAAGCCCACCGAGCGCCTGTCGCTCTATGGCAATTACATCGAAGGCCTGAGCCAGGGCGGCACCGCGCCCGAGGGCGCCATCAACGCCGGCGAGGTGTTCGCTCCGGCCATTTCCAAGCAGTTCGAGCTGGGCGCCAAGTACGACTTCGGCCAGTTCGAAACCACGCTCAGCGCATTCCAGATTGAACGCCCGAGCAGCTATCTGGACCCCGCCTCGCTGCGCTACGTGTCCAACGGCGAGCAACGCAATCGCGGGCTGGAGTTCCTGGTGCAGGGCGAGCCGGCCCACGGGGTGCGCCTGCTGGGCGGCGTGGCCTATACCGACGCGCGGCTGATCCGCACCGCGGGCGGCGTCAACGACGGCAACCGCGCGCCCGCGGTGCCGCGCCTGCAGTTCAACGCGGCGGCCGAATGGGACACGCCTTTCGTCCCGGGCCTTACCCTGACCGCGCGGATGCTGAGCACCAGCTCGCAGATCGTCGACGTGAGCAACACGCAGGAGATCCCGGGCTGGACGCGCTTTGACGTGGGCGCCCGCTATGCCTTCAACGCCAATGGCAAGCCCGTGGTCATCCGCGCGATGGTCGAGAACGTCCTGAACAGGAACTACTGGCAGTCCGCGGCGCGCGAAGGCCTGACGGTGGGCGCGCCGCTGACGGTGCTGCTGTCGGTGACGACGGAGTTCTGAAGGCGGGTGGGCGGCTAGGCCAGCGCCCGCCGCAGCCGCAGCGACGCGACGCGGCCCAGCACGACAGGCTGGACGCCGTTGTTGAAGCTCACTTCGGATTGCGCGCCGGGCCGCTGCTCGACATGGGACACATGTTCCAGGTTGATGATGACGGACCGGGACAGGGCGCAGAACGGGGGAAAGGGCAACTGCGCGGCCAGGCGCTTGAGGGTGATGTGCATCAGCTCGTTCGCCTGGGCGGCGCTGCACAGGCGCACGTAGTCGCCCTGGGCCTGCAGCAGGGTCAGCTCCTGCACTTTGATGAGGCGCGTGCCCGTCTTGGTGCGCATCGACAGATGGCCGCTCGAACGCGGTCGCAACCGCGCCAGCGTCTGCGTGAGCCGGTCCGGAGACACGGGCATGAGCAGGTAGTCCACGGCTTCGACGTCGAAGGCGCGCGGCGCGTAGCTGTCATGCGCGGTGACGAACACGACGGATGACTGGCGCGCCTGCCCATCGAGCAGGTCGAACCCCGTGCCGCTGGCCAGTTCGACGTCCAGGAAGATGGCGTCCGGGCTGTGCTCCTGGATCAGACTGCGGGCCTGGTCGACGGTCGCTGCCTCGCCCGCGACGTGCACCGCGGGGGCGGCTTCGAGGAGGCGGCGCAGATAGCGGCGCGCCGGGGCTTCATCGTCGACGATCAGCACACGCAGCATGGTTTTTCTCGGGCAGCAGGGTCAGGCGAGTGTATTCTTTCGATCCAATCCGTGGGGTAACGATATATAAGGCGGCACGTCCATGATTGCGACATCGATCGGCCGGGAGTTGAGCCAGGGCGAGTCCGCGCCGGGATTCTGGCGCGCGCAGACCGTGGGCTGGGTATTCCTGGCGTTCGTCGGCTACTTCATCCGCCTGGCGGCGTTCGGCAACCCCATCGCGGCATTCTGGCTGACGCTGACGCTGGAGCCGCTGGCCTTCGCGCTGACCAGCCTGGCCGCCGTGCAGCACGGACGCCTGCCGGCCAGGGTGCGCGAGCCCCTGCCGGTGCTTGCCTGCGCGGTGGTGCTGTGCGTGGCCGCGTCGGCGCTGCTGGCCACGATCGCCTACGCCATCAACCACCTGTTTCTGTCGGGAATCCGCGATATTCCCGACAACCAGTACTGGCTGGGCTTCATCTATTACATGGGCATCCTGTCCATCTGGACGCTGGTCTATTTTGGCGTGTCCGCCGAACTCGCCGCCCGCACCGAGCGCCTGCAGAAGATCAATGCGCAGGCCCGGTCATTGAAGCTGGAGCTGGAGCATCTGCAGCTTCAGGTCGAGCCGCATTTCCTCTTCAACGCGCTGAACACCATCGTCGCGGAAATCGCCGAGCGGCCGTCCGTCGCCGAGGAAATGACGCGGCGCCTGGCGCAGTATCTGCGCTATTCGCTGGACCGGCGGGGGCGCGGCCTGTGCCGGCTGGAAGAGGACATCGAGGCGGCGCAGGCCTACGTGCGCATCCAGGCGCTGCGCTTCGAAAGAAAGCTGGAATGCCGATGCCAGATCGATCCCGCCACGCTGAAGATCAACATCCCGCACATGACGCTGCAGGGGCTGGCCGAGAACGCGATCAAGCACGGCATGCGCGCCGAGCACGAGCGCTTCGTGATCCACATCCGCACGCGCCTGCACGGCGGGGAACTGGTCATCGAGGTGAGCAACCCCGGTGCGTTGCAGACGCCGTTCGATCCGGCGCAAGGCAAGGGCGGCCTGGCCAATCTGTGCCGGCGCCTGGCGCTGCGGTATCCGGAGCGCTACGCGTTTTCGCTGGAACCGCGCGGGGAGATGACGGTGGCGCAGATCCGGCTGCGGGGCGAGCCGGCGCCGCTGTAGCGCGGCGGGCCTGGGGGTGGGCCCTGGGGTGGGCCTAGGGGGCACCCTGAACCCGGCCCGCGCCTGCGTGAAATTCAGGATGTCCGGGGGAAAACCGCTCCGATACACTGTCCGGCCATCCCTATAACGAGAACGCCATGAGACAGTTTCTACCCACCCTGGGCGCCGCCCTGGTGCTATCGCTGGCCGCGAACGCCGCCGCCGCGCAGCCGGCTCCCCCCCGCGATCCCTTCTTCTGGCTCGGGGAGATCAACAAGGCCACCACGGTGATCAACACCGACGAAGGGCTTCTGGACAAGGCCATGGCGCCCCGCCTGGCGGCCGGCGTGGCCAAGGTCATCAACGATGGCAACCAGCCCGGCGCCAAGCGCCCGGCCACGGTCATCACCTTCGAACCCCTCCTCATCAAGGCGGCGGGCGAGGACATCACCCTGCTGCACGCGGGCCGCTCCAGCCAGGACATGCACGCCACCTACCGCAGCGCGATCCTGCGCGACAAGCTGCTGGAACTGGCGGACCAGCTCAACGCCACCTCCACCACCCTGGTGGAACTGGCGGCGAAACACGCGGGCACCATCGTTCCCAACTACACGAACGGCGTGGCCGCGCAGCCCAACAGCTATGGACACTACCTGCTGGGCCAGGCGGCCGGCCTGGAGCGCGATGCGCAGCGCATCCGCGAGGCCTATGTCCGCATCGATCGCTCGCCCATGGGCACCACGGTGCTCAACGGCACGAGCTGGCCGCTGGACCGCAAGCGCATGGCCCAGTACCTCGGATTCGCGGCGCTGGTCGACAATGCCTACGACGCCTCCCAGATATCGTCCATGGACCAGCCGGTCGAGGTCGCGTCCATCGTGACCAGCATCGCGCTGCGCGCCGGCAACTTCGTCGAAGACGTCATGACGCAATATGCGCAGCCGCGCCCGTGGATCCTGCTGGAAGAGGGCGGCGGCAACACCTATGTGTCCAGCGCCATGCCGCAAAAGCGCAATCCGGGCCTGCTCAACAACACGCGCAGCGACGCGTCGACGGCCGTGACGCTGGCGATGGGGCCGGTCCTGCAGACGCACAACATCACGCCCGGCATGAGCGACCCCAAGGACGTGAAGCAGAACTCGGCGATGGTCGACAGCGGCATCTCCGCGCTCAAGCGCTGGGACCGCGTCCTCAAGGCCATGGTCATCAGCCCCGACCGGGCGCTCGAAGAACTGAACAGCGACTGGACGGCGTCGCAGGAACTGGCCGACGTGCTGATGCACAAGTACAAGCTGCCGTTCCGCGCGGGGCATCACTTCGCCTCGGAAGTGGTCTCGTACGCCAAGACCAACAACATCAAGCCGCTGGACTTTCCGTATGAGCAGGCGCGCCGCATCTACGCTGACGCGATGAAGGATTCCAAGTACGGCACCGACCTGCCGATGAGCGAGGCGGAGTTCCGCTCGACCCTGGACCCGGTGGCCATCGTGAAGAACCGCGCCACCAGCGGCGGCCCCCAGCCCAAGGAAATGGACCGCATGATCAAGGAGGCGCGCGAGCAGCTCGCCGCGCAGGACAAGTGGATCAAGGAGCGCCGTGCGCACATCGACGCGTCGCTGGCGGAGCTGGACAAGCAGTTCGACGCGCTGGTGGCCAGCGCGCCGAAGCCATAGCCTTGGTCCGCACGCGGGACGGCGCCTAGCCGGGGGCGCCTAGCCGGGGGCGCCCGTTCCGCACGCCGCCAGGACGCAGCCGCGCAGCCAGCGGTGCGCGGCGTCCCCGTCCATCCTGGGATGCCACAGCATGGACACGGTGAAGGGCGGCATGGCAAAGGGCAGCGCAAAGCTGCGCATGCCTTCCCGCAGCGTGGCGGTGTGCATCTCGGGAACCGTGGCGATCAGGTCCGTGCCCCGCGCCAGCGCCAGCGCCATCGAGAATCCGCCGGCAATGGCGGCGATGTCGCGCTCGCGTCCCAGCGCCTGCAGGGCTTCATCCATGGGCCCGGACTCAAGCCCGCGGCGTGACACCAGGACGTGGCGCGCCGCCAGGTAGCGCGCCAGCGTGACGTTGCGCCCGCCCAGCGGATGGTCTGCGCGCATGACGCCGATGTACCGGTCCTGGAACAGCGCGCGCGTGCGCAGCTCCGGGCTGGCCAACCGGCCCACCACGCCGGTCTCCAGATCGACGTCGCCTTCGCGCAGCGGTCCGCTGTCCTTGTCCGCCTTCTGCACGAAGCGCAGGCGCACGCCCGGCGCCTGCGCTGCGATCCGGGCGATCAGCGCGGCGCCGACGTTCTCCACGAAGCCGTCGCTGACGCGCAGCGTGAACGTGCGGACGAGCCCGGCAAGATCCAGTTCGTGCGCCCGGCCCAACACGGCCTGCGCGTCCCGGACCAGTCCGCCGACCTGGCCGCGCAGCGCCAGCGCGCGGGGGGTGGGAACCAGCCCGCGCCCGGCGCGCACCAGCAACGGATCTCCCGTGGTCTCGCGCAGGCGCGCCAGCGCGCGGCTCATGGCGGACGGGCTCAGGCGCAGGCGCCGGGCCGCGCCGGCCACGCTGCCTTCCGAGAGCAGCGCGTCCAGGGTGATCAGCAGGTTCAGGTCGGGCAGGGTCATGCGGCAACCGTAGCATGCCGGCCAGGCCGGCGGAACATCCTGGCATGGCGTCTCATGCAGGTATTTACTGCAAATGCTGCGTCTTCCGCCAGCCGTCATCGGGGCATACGCTGAGATACCGAGTTCCCTTGCTGGATGCCATCATGTCTCTTCCCGATCCTTCCTCCCCGCCTTCCCGGCCCGATCCCATGCTCGTGGCCTGCCTGGCCCTGTCGATGTTGCTGTCGTCGCTGGGCACCAGCATCGCCAATGTCGGCCTGCCGGCGATGGCGCTGGCCTTCGACGCCGCCTTTCCATCGGTGCAGTGGGTGGTGCTGGCCTATCTGCTGGCCGTCACCACCGCCGTCGCCAGCGCGGGGCGCCTGGCCGACCTGATCGGGCGGCGGCGCCTGATGCTGGCCGGGCTTGCGTGGTTTACCGCCGCCTCGGCGCTGTGCGGGGCGGCGCCCGGCCTGTGGAGCCTGGTGGCCGCGCGCGCCGCGCAAGGCGTGGGCGCGGCCGTGCTGATGACGCTGGCCATGGCCCTGGCCGGCGAGGCGGCGCCGAAGGGCCGCGCCGGCAGCGCCATGGGCCTGTTGGGCACGATGTCGGCGGTAGGCACCGCGCTGGGCCCGACGTTGGGCGGCGCGCTGATCGCCGGGCCGGGATGGCGCGCGATCTTTCTGGTCAATCTGCCGCTGGGCCTGCTGGCGTTCTGGCTGGCCTGGCGGCATCTGCCCCAGGACCAGCCGCGCGCCACGCAGGCGCCGGTACGCTTTGACCGCCTGGGCAGTGCGCTGTTGACGGTGTCCCTGGCCGCCTACGCGCTGTCCATGACCTTGGGAAAAGGCGCTTTCGGCCCGCTCAATGCCGCTCTGCTGGCGGCGGCGGCCGCCGCCGCGTGCCTGTTCTGGCGGGTGGAATCGCGCAGCGCGCATCCGTTGCTGCGGCCGGCCATGTTCAGCGACGCCGGGCGCTCGGCAGGCCTGGCCGCCAGCGCGCTGGTCGCCACGGTGATGATGGCGACCCTGGTGGTGGGGCCGTTCTATCTTGCGGGGGCGCTGGGGCTGGACGCCGCGCGCGTCGGCCTGGCGATGTCCTGCGGTCCGCTCGTGGCCGCGGTGGCGGGCGTGCCCGCGGGCCGCTGCGTGGATCGGTTCGGCGCGCGGCCCATGACGCTGGCCGCGCTGGGCGCCATGGCGGGCGCATCGGCCGCGCTGCCGTTCGCGTCCGACGCGTTCGGCGTGGCGGGCTACGTCATCGCGCTTGTCGTGATCACGGCGGGGTACGCCCTGTTCCAGGCGGCCAACAACACCGCGGTGATGGCGGGCGCGGGCGGCGAGCGCGGCGCCGTGTCGGGGCTGTTGAACCTGTCGCGCAACCTGGGTTTGATCACCGGGGCGTCGGCGATGGGGGCATTGTTCGCCTTGGGCGCCGGAACGGCGGACCTGGCTGGCGCGCCGCCGCAGGCGCTGGCGGCGGGACTGCGGGCTGTCTTCCTTGCGGCGGCTGCGCTGTGCGTCCTGGCCGGGGCGGCAGTGGCGGCGGCCGGCGTGACCCGGCCGCGCGCCGTCCAGCCTTAGCGCTACTCCGCCTTCAATCCCGCCTGCACGATCAACGGCTGCCACTTCAGCCGTTCGCTGCGCGCGAACGCCGCCAGTTCGTCTGGCGTGCCGCCGCCCGGCTCATGCCCCAGGTCCAGCAGTTTCTGCCGCACCTCCGGACGCGCGAGGATCTTCGCGAGATCGGCGTTCAGCCGTTTGATCGCGGCTGGCGGCGTGCCCTTGGGCGCGTACAGGCCATTCCACGCGACGACCTGAAAGCCCTCCAGCCCTTGCGCGGCCACGGTCGGCACGCCCGGAAGCAGGGCCGACTCCTTCAGCGACGTCACGGCCAGCGGGCGCAGTTTGCCGCTGGTGATGAACGAGCGCGCCGCGCTCACGGTGTCGATGCCTAGCTGCACCTGTCCGCCCAGCAGGTCTGTCGTGGCGGTGGCCGACCCCTTGTAGGGGATGCCGCGGAGGCTGTTCACGCCCTGCTGCTTGAGCAGTTCGTAGACCAGGCGCGCGGTGGTGCTGGGCATGCCGACGTTGATGCTGTCGGGCTTGGCCTTGGCCGGGTTGCGCAGGTCGGCCAGGCTGGCGTAGGGCGAGGATGGCGTGGTCAGCAGGACCATGGGAAACGAGCTGACCAGCATGACGGGCGAGAAGTCTTTCTCGGGATCGAAGTTGGTGGACGCATACATGTATTGGTTCAACACATGCGTGCCGTTGGTGCCCATCAGCAGCGTGTAGCCGTCCGGCGTTGCGCGTGCGGCCTCGGAGGCGCCGATGTTGCCGCCCGCGCCGGGGCGGTTCTCGACGATGACGGGCTGGCCCAGGTCGCGGGCCAGGTACTCGGCCAGGTAGCGCGCGGCAACGTCCGTGCCCTGGCCGGCCTGGTAGGGGACGATGATCTTGACGGGTTTGGAGGGATAGCTGTCGGCCGCCGCGGCGGGCTGCGCGAACAGCAGTGGCGCCGCGAGCGCGGCGATCAGGCGTAATGTCTTCATGGTGGTCTCCTGGATTTCTTATAGGTCTGCATCGGGTTGCGGTACGGATTGCGCCACGGACTGCGCTATGGCTTGGGCGGAGGCCAGCGCGGCAGGATGCCCAGCTCCTTCAATGCCGCGATCTGGGTATCGGCGAGGCCGGCCTCCCTGAGGACCTCGTCGGTATGCTGCGCATAGGCGGGCGGCAGGCGGTCCACGCGGGCGGGCGCGCGCGACAGCCGGACTGCGGGGCCGATGCCGTGATAGCCGTCGCGATCGACGCGCATGCCGCGATGGGCGGTGTGCGCCTGCGCGAAGGCTTCGGGCACGCTGTTGACCGGACCGGCCGGTACGCCGATCCGCATCAGCTCGGCGCACAGCGCCTCGCGCGGGCGCGCGGCCAGCGCCGCTTCGATGGCGCCGCGCAAGGCCTCGCGATGCGCCAGCCGCGAGCGGTTGGTGGCAAAGCGGGCATCGTCGGCCAATGCCGCAAGACCCGCGTAATCGCAGAACCGGCGGAATTGGCGGTCGTTGACGATGCCCAGGAAGATCTCGCCGTCGCGGCACGCAAAGCGGTCGTACGGCGCGATGTTGGGATGCGCGCTGCCCAGCAGGCCGGGGGCGAGCTGGGTGTGCATCCAGTTGGCGGCGTGGGGCACCAGCAGGCTGAGCGCCGTGTCGAACAGCGTGACCTCGACGCGCTGGCCCTGTCCGGTGCGCGCGCGCTGATACAGCGCCAGCAGGATGCCGGATTGCGCGGTGTAGCCGGTCAGGTGGTCCACGATGGGGATGCCGACGCGGGTGGGGCCGCTGGCGGGGTCCCCGTTCACGCTCATCAGGCCGCACATGGCCTGCAGGATGGCGTCGTAGCCGGGCAGGCCGCCCAGCGGGCCGTCCTCGCCAAAGCCCGTGATGGAGCAATGGATGAGCTGCGGAAAGCGGGGCTTGAGGTCCGCCTCGTAGTCCAGCCCCCATCGGGCCATCGTGCCCGGCACGAAATTCTCGACCAGGACGTCGGCCTCTTGCAGCAAGGCCAGCAGGACCTCGCGACCCTCGGGCCGCGACAGGTCCAGCCCGATGGCGCGCTTTCCGCGATTGACCGCCATGAAGTAGGCGGCATCGCCGTCCTCGTTGACCGGCGGCCCCAGCGTGCGGGTCTCGTCCCCGCCCGGGGGCTCGACCTTGATGACGTCCGCGCCCTGGTCCGCCAGCATCTGCGTGCAGAGCGGGCCGGCCAGGACGCGCGACAGGTCGATGACGCGCAGGCCCTCCAGCGCGCCCCGGGCGGGGGCGTCGGGGCCGGGTGCAGCATGTTCCGATGAATCAGACATCGCCCACCTCGTTTTGGGAGATTGCCGCGGGTCAGGCGCGGGTAGGCAATTCGACCACACCGGAACCCAGCACGGAAAGCTCGTCGTCCTGGTTTCTCGCCTCTTGTTCGATCTCGACCAGGTGGCGGCCGTCTTCCACGTACTTGCGAACGACCTTGCCCTTGAAGAACAGCATGTCGCCCTCGGGGTTGTGGCGGCGGATCTTGCAGGTGGACTTGCGCAGGAAACCCGCGTCGCCCATCCAGTTGGTCAGGTGGTGGGTCAGCCATGAGTTGCGCTCCGGACCGTAGTCATAGGCGCCGGGCGCGCCGACTTCCAGCGCGAAGTCCTCTTCCCAGTGGACGCGCTCGGGCACGTCGGGGATGCCGAAGCGGTTGGTGATGCCCACCCCCGGGTGGGCGTCGATGAGCTGCCACGCCAGCTTGTTGGCGCGGATATACAGCCCGCCCCAGCCCTGCGCGAAGGCGATGAAGCCGGTCACCGTCATCGGGCCCTTGAACATCACGGGCAGTTCGTCGCCTTCCTTCACGTCTTCCCAGTAGCGCGGCGTGGCGCCGCGCACTTCTTCCTGGGCGTACAGCTTGTAGGCTTCCTTGATTTCCTCGGGGCTGTAGTGGCGCGGCTCGCGGGCGCGCACTTCCTTGTACTTGCTGCCCTGTTCGCGCGCGTGGTCGCGTTCGGTTCGGAAGCACCAGCTGTCGGCCTCGGCGACCTTGTCGCCGTCCTGGTTGAAGAAGTCGACGTGGTAGATCTGCTGCACGGCGCGGCCGGCAAAGCGGGTCTGGTGTTCGATCAGGTTCTTCAGGTGCGCTTCGGTCGAGATGGTGTCGTTGCGCTTGACCGTCTTGTGCCAGGTCCAGTCCGCGCCCGACCACATGGCGTGCACGCCGGGCAGCCCGCCCACGTAGCCGGACACGATGCGGCTGGTGGCAAACAGAAAGCTGGGCAGGGCGATGATGCCGCCGTGCTGCGTCTTGGCCGCGTACTCCGGGTCGGACCACAGGGGGTTGTCGTCGCCGATGCCGTGGGCGTAGTGGCGGATGTTGTCGCGCGTGGCTTCGTAGCACCACGGCTCGGCCGTGGCGCCGATCTTGACGCCGATGCGCTCGCGCAGCTCGTCCAGCCCGCGTTCGGTGATCTTGGGGAAGCTGCGTTCGGTCTTGGTCTGGGTCAGCATGATGTCTCCTGGGTGTGGTGATGGCCGGGGCTGGCGCAGCCCTAGGCGTGGGCGGCGCCGGCGGGCGTCTGGGCGGCGGTCGCAAGTTCCTGCTCCCGCAATTTCCTGCGATGGATCTTTCCGGCGGGCGTCTTGGGCAGTTCGGCCACGAACACCACCTGGCGCGGATACTCGTGCTGCGCCAGGCGGCTGCGCACGGCGTCCTGGATTTCTTGCACGAAGGCGTCGTCGCCGGGCCGGGCCGACACGACGAAGGCCTTGACCACCTGGCCGCGCAGCGGATCGGGCACGCCGATCGCGGCGGCCTCCGCCACGTCGCGGTGCTTGAGGATGGCGTCTTCGATTTCGACGGCGCTCATGGTCCAGCCGGCCGAGATGATGACGTCGTCGGCACGGCCCCCGTGCCAGAAGTAGCCGTCCTCATCCACGCGCCCCAGATCTTTGGTGGCGACCCACGCATCGCGGCGCCACAGCTTGAGCTCCCCGGTTTCGCCGGGCGCGCAGGGCTGGCCGTTGGCGTCCTGCACTTCTACGCGCAGTCCGGGTACGGGCTTGCCCAGCGAGCCGGCCTTGACCGTGAAATCCGGCGCGCCGGGATAGTTGACCAGGCACACGCCGATTTCCGTCGTGCCGTACATGCTGCAGACCGGGCGGCCGAAGGTGGCCTCCACGAACGCGGCGGTCTCGCTGTCGATGGGCTCGCCGGTGAAGGACACCTTGTCGAGGTGATAGCGATACCGGTCGGCCGCGCCGCAGTTGCGCATCATGCGGTAGTGCGTGGCGGCGGCGGAGATGTTGTTGAAGCGGTGCTCCTGCAGCGCCTGCAGCAGCCGCTCGGCATTGAACTTGCCGGCGTAGGCGCCGATGGTGACGCCCAGCGCCAGCGGCGCCAGCGTGCCGTGCCACAGGCCGTGCCCCCAGGCGGGAGACGACGGGCACATGTAGCGGTCGCCGGGACGGATGCCCGTGCCGTACAGCGCGGCCAGCATCAGGGTGACCAGGGCGCGGTGCGTGTGCTTGACGGCGTCGGGCAGCTCGCGCGTCGTGCCGGACGTGTACTGGAAGATGGCCAGGTCATCGGCGCGCGTACGGCATGCATAGTGCGAGGGGTAGCCGGCCAGCGCGCCGACGAATGCGTCGTCCGCGATGACCACGCGCATGTCGTCGCCGCCCGCGGCGAGGGGCGCCTTTTCCGCGTTGGTCACCAGCATGCGCGGCTGGCAGTCCTGCACCCGCAGGCGGATGCCGTCCGGGCCGAACAGGGTGAAGAGCGGCACGGCGATGGCGCCCATCTTCATGGCGCCGAACATGGCCACGTAGAACGGCAGCGACGGCTCCAGCATCACGGCCACGCGGTCGCCGGGGCGTATGCCTTGTTCGACCAGGTAATGGGCAAAGCGCGAGGACTGCTCGGCAATCTGGCGGAAGGAGTAGGTCTCGTCGACACCCGCGGCGCGCACCAGGATGATCGCCGGCTCGGCCTTGCCGGCGTGCCGATCGATGCACTCGTGCGCGATGTTCATGTATTCGCGGTTGCCATCGAAAAGCTCCCAGAGCTTGTCGGCGGAGCAGAGCGCCTGGGCGTCCGCGTAGGAGAGGGTGTCGGTCAGCTTCGTCATTTCGTCGCACCTGTGTGGGTCGGCAACCTGTTGAAGCCACTATGCGCGCCGGAAAATAAATTGTCAATGGCGTTCGTTAATTGTATATATACAATCATGAAGGTGGGGAAAACGCTGCGGGAGGCGGCGCGCACGGTATGCTTGCCGCCATGCAAACGGAGAAACCGATGAGTGAAACCAGTACCCCGGAACTTGCGTCCGCGGCAGGCCCGCGCGTGCGTCCCGTGCCGGCCGTGACGCGGTCCATCGCGATCCTTCGCCTGTTGGGCCGGGGCGGGGAGCCCATGACCTTGAAGGCGATCTCGCAGGAACTGGGCATGGTGACCAGCACCTGCCTGCACATCCTTCGCGTCCTGGTGGAAGAAGGCCTGGTGAAGGTCGATCCCGGCGCCAAGCGCTACAGCCTGGGCGTGGGCATGCTGACGCTGGCGCGCAGCGTGATCGAGAGCAATCCGTTTCCCGCGCTGGCCCAGCCCGTGCTGGACCGCATCGCCAACGCGGCCAGCGTCACCGCGATCGGGGTCGAGGTCTCGGGCAGCGACCACATGGTGGTGCTGGCGCTATCGCGGTCGAACGCGCCGTTCCGCCTGCACGTCGATGTCGGCAGCCGCTTTCCCGCGCTGATCAGCGCCACGGGGCGGCTGGTCGCCGCGTTCTCGGACTTTTCGGACAAGGAACTGGAGCGCCGCTTCAAGGCGCTGCGCTGGGACCAGGCGCCGGCGTTCTCCGCCTGGAAGGCCGACGTGGACGCGGTGCGCCGCCAGGGCTATAGCGTGGATCGCAACAACTACATCAACGGCGTCGTCGTGATCGCCGTGCCTGTCCTGGACAGCCACACGCGCATGACGCACGCGCTGGTGGCGGCGGGCCTGGCCGAACAGCTCGATGCGGCGCGCGTCGAGTCCCTGGCCCATGAATTGCAGGGCGAGGCGCACGCGCTGTCGCAACTGCTGGCGGCAAGGAACTGAACGCATGAGCGATGACGCCGCTGTTGACGCCGCCGTCCCGCCGGGATGGCGCAAGAAGACCCTGCCGGGTTTCGCGGGCCGGATCGGTCCGCTGTGGGTGTGCAAGGAGGAAGCAAGCTGGGCCTATGGCCTGCTGGCCACCGCCGACCACCTCAATCCCGCGGGCGTGGTGCACGGCGGCCTGCTGACCGCGCTGCTGGACCACGGGATCAGCGCGGTCGCGTGGGAAGCGCTGGGCCGGCGGGCGTGCGTGACGGTGCAGCTGGACACGCACTTCCTGGCGGCGGCGCGCGCAGGCCAGTTCCTGGAGTTGCGCGCACGCGTGGTGAGGGCCACGTCCTCGCTCGTGTTCATGCAGGGCGAGATCAGCGCCGCCGGGCAGGCCATTGCCACGGCGGTCGCGGTGCTCAAGCAGGTGGGTGCGGCGCCTAAGGGCGCCGGAAAAGCGGCGGCGGGCGTTGCGCCCGCGCCTTAGGCCCGCATCTTAGGCCGGCAGCGCGATCAGCCTGCCGGGGCTGCCCATTTCCTCTTCGCGCAACTTGAAGCGGGCGACGGCCTCGGCCAGCACGCGCGCCTGGTCGCTCAGCATGCCGGACGCGGCCGTGGACTGCTCGACCAGCGCCGCATTCTGCTGCGTGGCCTGGTCCATGTCGGCGACCGTCCGGTCGATCTGACCCAGCCCCGTGCTCTGCTCGGCCATCGCGCCGTGGATCTCGCTCACCATCCGCTGCACGCGGTGGATGCCGTCGACGATTTCGGTCATGGTCGAACCCGCCGCCTGCACGCGCTCCGTGCCGCTCTTCACGTTCTGCACCGACGCCTCGATCAGCGTCTTGATCTCCTGCGCGGACGAGGCGCTGCGCTGCGCCAGCGTGCGCACTTCGCCCGCCACCACCGCGAAGCCGCGGCCCTGCTCGCCCGCGCGCGCCGCTTCAACGGCCGCATTCAGCGCAAGAATGTTGGTCTGGAACGCGATGCCGTCGATCACGCGGATGATCTCGGTGATGCGTTGCGACGACTGCGAGATCTCGCTCATGGTGCTGACGGCATCGCGCACCACCTGCCCGCCGCGCGCCGCGACGGCGCTGGCTTCGTCGGCCAGGCGGGTGGCATGTTCCGCCGTTTCCTCGGTCTGGCGCACGCTGGAAGTCAGTTGCGTCAGCGCCGACGAGGTCTCCTCCAGCGACGCGGCCGACGTTTCGGTGCGCTGCGACAGGTCGCGGTTGCCCATGTCGATCTCGCGCGTGGCGGCGCTCATCGAATGCACACCGCTGCGCACTTCGCGCATGACGTGGGTGATCTTGTCGACAAAGGCGTTGAACGACGATGAGATCTGCGCCACCTCATCGTGGCCGACCACCGCCAGGCGGTGGGTCATGTCGCCATCGCCCGAGCCGATGGTGTCCATCGCGTCGCGCACGGCGGACAGTCGCTTGAACGCGCGCGACGTGATCAGGCTGGCCAGCGCCACGGCCACCAGCGTCAGGACCACCAGCGAGATCAGCGTCGCGTGCAGCACCTGCGTCAGGCCGACGGTGGCTTCGGTCTTGTCCAGCGCCACCACCAGATACCAGTCCGTGCCGGGGATGCGGCGCGCCTTCAGCAGCTTCTGCGCGCCATCCAGCGCCAGTTCGACCGGCGCGGCGCCGTCGCGGGCCATGGCGGCCACGGCGTCCGGGGTCAATCCGGCGGCGATGTCGGTCGACGGCTTGAGCGCCAGCTTGTCATTCAGGTGCGAAATCACCTGCCCGTCCGTCCCCAGCACGAAGGCGCTGCTGGACGGGGTGGGGTGGATGGCCTTGATGATGTCCTTGACCCCATCCAGCGGCACCGCGCCGCTCAGCACGCCGACCGTCTGCCCGCTGCGCACGAGGGGCGCGGTGAACGCGACATACAGCACGCCCGTGGTGGAGTCGCCGTAGGGTTTGGTGATGGTCAGCTTGCCGGCGGCCACGGCGCTCTTGTACCAGGGCCGCGCCGTCGGATCGTAGTCGGCCGCGGTCTTCGTGGTGGAAAAGAAGGTCTTGTCGGACCAGCCGATCGTGGTGATGGGAAAGCCGTTGGTCTGGCCCATGAGCTGGGTCAGGCCCCGGGGATCGCCTTTTTCCACCACTTGCGCCGTGGCGTTGACGGCCTGCGCCTTGTCCGCCGACCAGCGCTCGATGGCGCTGGCATTGCCGGAGGCCACGGCGTCCAGGGTCGCGGCGATGGTTGTCATCATGTTGTCGCGCACGATCTGGTAGGTGATGAAGCCGGAGAGCGTAAGCGCCCCGACCACCGTAAAGCAGGTAATAAGCAAAATGCGGTTGCGCAGCGACGTGATCTTCATGCTCGTATTCAAAGTGCGCCAACGCTGCGGCTGGCGGGTTGCTAGTCGGCCAGGAAACCCCCGGTCGCAATCCGCTAACGGCATTTGCGTGCGGCGACTTTAGGGTGGGTCAGAACTTTGATGGGAGCGGTGGAGCCGTTTTCAGCGGGCTTTCAGCGCAGGCATGGGGCGGGCGCCATTCTGCGTCAGGGAGACGCGCTATTCGGGGTGGGCGCAGTGGCGAACGCACCGGATCGGTGCGCGGCAAATCCGCGCGGCCTCCGACAGCCGCCCTACGGGGCGACGGCGTCTGAGCGCCGGGCGCGGCCTTCACATTGCATTCGCAGATTGCGTTTTCGAATAAACCTTAGGGCAAAAAATTCGCATGTATCGGACACTCTTTCGCCGTCCATGCGAATAGGGGACGGCTACCGCCCGGTCCGCATGCGGCACCGACCTTTCCCCCAACAATCAACGCCCCGCCATGACCATCCGCTCCAAGCCGGGTCGCCCGGTCGACGAGGACTACACCGAAGCCGAATACCAGGAAGCCGAAGCCGAGAACGACGGCATCCAATGGAGCGACGAAGACCTGGACGGCCCGCAAGGCGTCGTCGCTCCGCTGAACACCATTGCCCC
>NZ_FNYM01000025.1:0-76806 GCF_900108985.1 Achromobacter sp. NFACC18-2
CGTGCGCATTTGTTTGCGCAGACGTTCGATCTTGTCATTGAGCCGATTGGTCCTGGCCTCGATCTCGACAGGTTGCGTTCGGTCTGCTGTGTCGAGCGCCGCCAGATAGCGGTGGATGCTCTTCTCAATCTGCTGCTGACGTTTGTCTACCTTGGCCGCCGTGAAGTTCTTGTCGCGCGTGTTGACTGCCTTGAACTTGCTTCCATCAACGGCAACCAGGGCTTGGCTGAATAGCTTGAGATCTCGGCATACGGCAACAAACCGCCGGCAAACGTTGCGAATGCCCGACCCATTGTCACGACGAAAATCCGCGATGGTCTTGAAGTCTGGCGCCAGTCGGCCGACCAGCCACGTCGTCGGCGATGAAGTCATCCAGGCATTCCGGGATCAACGCCACCTGCTGCCGGTCCTGACCTTCGATGAATCGGGGCATGTCGACTCCCGGGATCGAGATACCAAACTCTATCTAGATCACCGTAGCGAGGTCAAAGAGTTTTCGCACAGCCTCGCCCCAATGCGGTCATTCGCCAACCTGCGTTGACCCGCCTATGAGACGGCCGTCATAAAGCATCGACTTCAGATTCATTCGGCGCGTCGTCTTGTTGTGCTGCGTACCGTGAAGGCCATAAGTCCCATGCCTAGCACGGCCAGCGCGCCGCCTACCCAGCCTGTAGACGCCCAGCCCAGACCATGCGAAATCGCGGCGCCACCGAGCACTGCGCCGATCGCGTTTGAGAGATTGAACGCGCTGTGGTTAAGCGCTGCGGCCATGGTCTGGGCTTCACCAGCCACGTTCATCAATCGGGTTTGTAGAGCCGGAACCAACGCGAAGCCTGTGCCTACAAGAAACAGTACGGTAACGGTCGCCGGCTTGGATCCGGCGAACATAGAAAACGCCCCGAGGAAGACAGCGTTCCAGAGTAAGAATCCAAAGATCGTCGGGACGAGGGCCTTGTCCGCGAACTTTCCGCCAACCAAATTTCCCACAACCATCCCAAGGCCCCACACGCACAGCACCACAGGAACCGTCGCTTCGTTGAGGCCCGTCACCTTCGTGAGGGTCGGCGTGATGTAGCTGTAGACGGCGAACATGCCGCCAAACCCGACAGATGCAACTCCCAGCGTGAGCCAAAGGAGCGGCCGCTTCAGGCCCGCGAGTTCGGTCATGGGGCTTCCTCCTCCAGGCATTACGGGGATGTAGCGCAGCATCATTACGAGGGTCAGGACAGCACCAGTCGCAACCGCGACAAAGGCAGACTGCCAACCTAGCCACTGCCCTAGACCTGTGGCAGCCGGTACGCCTACAACGTTCGCTGCTGCCAATCCGAGCATTACATAGCCGACGGCTTGAGCCCGCTTGCCTTCTCCCGCAAGCGTTGCAGCCACGAGGGAGGCGACGCCATAGTAGGCGCCATGAGGTAGACCGGAGACAAATCGAGCAACGATCAACGAGTGATATCCGGTGGCTAATGCGCTTCCGATGTAGCCAATGGCAAAGAGAACCATGAGCGTGAGCAGCAGATGCTTGCGTGGCCACCTGGCTGCGCCGATGGCAATCAGCGGAGCTCCGATCATGACTCCAATGGCATAGGCACTGATGTATGCGCCGGCACTAGGGATGGACACCCCAGTACTTTCCGCCATTCCCGGCAACAGGCTCATCGATGCGAATTCGCCTGTTCCGACAAAAAGGCCGCCAAGGCCGAGCGTGAGAATTGCGCCCAGAAAGCCGTGGGGGGCCTTAGTGCTGTCAAAGGTACGGGATAGGGAAACTGTTGATTCGGTCATTACTTAGAGTTCGAGAGTCGATTGCAAGACGGATGTACGTGACGCTGGCGGGGCAGCATCCACGGAGCGCCGTCAGTTCTTTTGCTCAGCAACAGCCATCCTCCGCAAGTCGCGGAAACTGCTGCCATGAGAGTCACCATCGCTAGTTGAAGGCCGACCATCTCGGCAACCGGTCCGATCACCAGCGGCCCCGCCAGCAGCCCGATATATGCGATCCGAGTTGTGGTGGCCAGGCCCTGCGATGCTGCCCAGCCCGCCTCGTTGGCCAGCTTGCCCGCAGTAGAGAACAGCACTGGAATTACGTTCGACAAGCCGACACCAGTGATGAAGAACCCAGCGATTACGGCGGTTGGAGAAATATTGGATAGAACGACGGTCAGTCCCGCTAGGCTGAGTGCGCCACTGGTAGCTATCACTGCTTGGTGGCTGTACCTGTCTCGCACCCAATCTCCGGCCATGCGACCCATCGCCATCGCAATGGCAAAGGCTGCATATCCGAAGCCGACCCACCCGGCGTTCGCGTGAGCGATGTCTCGCATGTACACGGCTGCCCAGTCATAGAAGGCCCCTTCAATGACCAAGGCTGAGAAAGCCAGGGCTCCGAGCGTTCGGAGTCGGCGACGAGCCTCTTTGTCCAAACCGGGATGACCTCCACTCGCGGCTCCTTCGGCTTCTCTGTGTGTAAGGGGATCATTACGCAAAAACCGAGCAGCCAATACCATGGCCAAGAGGCAGGGCATCGCCACGCAAATAAAGTTGAGCGCCGGCGTCACGTTCCCGGCTGCCCATGCGCTTGCCAAGAGCGCCCCTGCGAGGCCTCCGGCGCTAAAGCTGCCGTGCACTGACCCAATGAGCGATCGCTTGGAGATTTGCTCCAGGTGCGCCACTTGCGCGTTCGCTGCGACGTCGTTGGCCGCTGTGGCCATCCCGTATATGAATAGCAGGACGAGCAGGCCACCGTAGTTCCACATGAGCAGGATGGGACCCGCCGAGAGGGTCATAAGAATGCCGCTGCGAACGCTCGCGGTCCCGCTTCCCACACGCGAAATCCATCGTCCTGCGGCGGCCATCGTCGCTATCCCGCCGATTGCTACCGCGGCCATCGCATGGGAAAGCACCCCTTCTGAAAGGCCGAATTTCTCCTTGACGACGGGCACGCTCACACCCCAGGTAGCGTAAAGCAACCCATTGCAGAAGAGAATCGCCATGGTGGCTAGGCGGGCGGGATTGACGTCGAGCATTGCTTACCGAGGTTCACTGCTCTTGGCAAAGGCAGCGAATTCGTCCTTGAAGTCCGGGTGCCACCGAGAAAGGGCCGGGCGCCGCTTTATCAGATCGTCCATGGCCCACTGCATCCGTCGTTGGTCCAGTTCGCTCGTAACCTCGTTGTCCTCGCAAAAGATGTAGAACTCACCGGCGCGAACACCTTGGACCATGCGATCAGCGACCTGATCAGCGCTCCATGGCGCCTCTGGCTTGGGAGAGTCGTAGGTCGTTCCAGGGAAGTTCATGGGCGTGAAGGTGTAGCCAGGAATGAGCAGGTGAGCCGTAACGCGATCGCCGACCTGCTCTCTCAACTCATGAGCCAATTGCTCAGTCAACACGCGCACGGCTGCTTTTGAGAGCGCATAGGCGGCATTTCCGGGGCGGGTCGTTATGCCTTCTTTTGAACCCACATTTACGATCGCCGAAGCGGTGGATTGGTCAAGAAGGGGGCCAACAAAGTGCTGCTGTATTCCGAGCATTGACCAGAAGTTGACTTCCATCGTCTGGCGCCATTGCTCGATGTTCTCGTACGGCCCAGCGCCTTTCAGGATCCCAGCGTTGTTCACGATTACGGAGATTTCGCCAAGGGCTTCTGCTTCTCCACTCATGGCCGGGCCAGCGGTTTCAGAGGTGACGTCGCCGGCAATGCTGCGCAGCTCAAGCTCGGGAAACTCGGTGTGAAGGCGCTCGGCTGCCTGCGTAAGCATGCGGCCGTCCTGATCGAGCAGGACGAGTTTCATCCCTTCCTTTGCAAGTCGATGGGCAATGGCGTAACCGATGCCGTTGGCGGCACCAGTAACGATGGCGACTCCGCCCCTACGTATGGCTTGGTTCATGGCTTTTCTGCGTGTGGCAGCTGGCGACCTATTCCCGATCGCCAGAAGCTGGCCGGTTCAAGATCTTCCTAATGAAGTCAGGTAGCCGTTGGCGCGGGTTTGAGGTAGGCTATTGTTGAATTGAATTAATAGTAAACCGCTGTATAACGGCGTTTATTGAGGCAATTCCACTAGAACGTTGAATTTCTCTCAACTTTGGAGGTCCCATGCCAGTTCGTCCCACTGCCAAGCTATCCAGGGCCGATCTGGCCGATCTGAACTCGTTCCTGGCCGTTCACCGGCTACGCAGCTTCACGCAAGCAGCGGTTGATTTGGGGATCTCAACTTCGGCTTTGAGTCATTCGATCCGGAATCTGGAGACGCGCCTTGGGGTGCGTCTTCTGAACAGGACTAGCCGCACGGTGTCGCCAACTGAGGCCGGCTCAAACCTGGCCTCTCGTCTGGAGATCGGGTTCGACGAGATCGCGGGTGCGCTTGAGGAGGTGGACCGGCATCGCGATCGCCCGATGGGCCGCCTGCGGATTAATACGCTGAATGATGGCGCAAGGCTGCTGGTGTCAAGGTACCTACCCAAATTTCTGCAAAACTATCCGGAGGTGTCGGTAGAGGTCGCAGTAGAAGACCAGATGGTCGACATCGTTGCCGCAGGCTTCGATGCTGGCGTGCGCTTCGGGGGGACGGTGCCCGAGGATTTTGTCGCT
The DNA here is from genome assembly GCF_900108985.1 of Achromobacter sp. NFACC18-2. NCBI lineage: Bacteria > Pseudomonadati > Pseudomonadota > Betaproteobacteria > Burkholderiales > Alcaligenaceae > Achromobacter > Achromobacter sp. NFACC18-2. Next base: position 4,592 of record NZ_FNYM01000025.1, read on the forward strand.
GTCCGTATCGGCGCACCGTTGAAGTGGGTTGCCGCGGCAGCTCCCAAATACTTGAACAGGCGGACTTCTATCGCGGCCCCTCAGGACCTGAAGGCACATAATTGCATTCAGATCCGCACCGGCCAGGGCGTCATCTATCGTTGGGAGTTTGAGAAGGACGGTGAACGTCAAGCGATCGACGTGCCTGGGCAGCTCTGTGTTAACGAAACCACGCTTGGGGTTGAAATGGCGAAGGCCGGCGCTGGTATCACCTATTGCTTGGAGAAGCGCATCACGGGAGAACTCGAGCGAGGCGAGTTGCAGGTGGTCCTTCCTGATTGGGCGCCAATCGAGCCCGCCTTCTATATCTACTATCCTGGACATCGGCAAACCCCACCCGGTCTGCGTGAGTTCATCGACATGCTGCGGGAGGAGCCGCTCGCGTAGGCAGGCGGAACCGTGAGCAGGCGGAGAACGCCCCTTCCCGCTCGATGCGGAGTAGTCGCGCTTTACGCAGATCCAGAAAGTGGCGATATCGCGCCTTCTTCTAGCGACGTCATCCCAGACCTGATTGATCTGTGGCCCTTGACCAGTTTGTACTCGGGTCGAATGTCGTAGAGGTTGCAGAAGTCGACCACTTCCTGAGTCTCGAATTCCACCGATAAGCGACCCAGCAAAGCTATTGCGCGCTAAATGGTCGTGACGAGGGACAACTGGTTTACCTGCCGAACGTCTCTGATTCCGACTAGGCACATCGTTGCATCGCACTGATGTGTGCCAATGATCAGGCCCATAGCCTTCGACGATCGACACTGACAGGCTCAGTGCAGCATTGTGAATTGCTCCATGATAAGAGCGGCTCATTTGCGCGAAATCGCGAACAGAGGACGACGTCATGCACGGAAAATCAACGGTGAGCCCAACTCAACGAAAGGTTGAATTCTGCTAACAGATTGCTGGCGTCAGAGCTAATACCATCGAGCGGCTCCAGCGGTCTGCTTTAACCGCGCTGATCAGGATCATTGTCTTCGTGTTTCACATCGCTTTCACCTTCGCCTTTTTCTACCTTCTTTGGCGCTTCGTTCTGCCTTTGCCTGTTGCGCGCGGATGGCGACTGTTCATCTCGATTCTCCTTCTCGTCGTATCCAAAGTGCATTGGATCAACGATGCGCTGTACGGAAACATGTGGTCGTTCGAGGCGCCGTACTTGGTCGCGCTGTTCGTCGGCTGGCTGTTTTGCGCATTCGTCTTACTTTTTCTCCTCGTATTGCTCGGGGACGGCCTGTTGCTTCTGGTTTGGCTCACTCGCGGCAGACAGACGCGCAATTACTTCGCGCCCTGGGTCGCGCCGGTGGCGATGATATTGGCCGTTGTCACGTCGATCATCGGAGTGGGAAACGCGGTTCGTGTCCCTGATGTAAAGCACATTGAGGTGCCAATCCCAGATCTTCCAGCATCGCTTGACGGATTCAGGTTGGTGCAACTCACCGACACTCACATCAGTCGACTGTTCCCGAAGAAATGGGTAAACGAGGTCGTGGCGCGTACGAATGCTCTATCGCCTGATCTGATCTTGTTCACCGGCGACTTCATTGATGGAACCGTCGGCGACCGGATTGCTGACGTGGCGCCGCTTGCCGACCTGAGGGCGCGCTTCGGTGTACTTGGTATCCCAGGGAATCATGAGTACTACTTCGACTACACGAAGTGGCGAGAGCGCTTGGCGCGACTCGGTATCCAATTGATCGAAAACTCCCACGTTGAATTACCGCTCGGTGATGCTGGATTGACGATCGTGGGGGTGACCGATGCTGCGGCGGTTGGTTATGGATTCTCCGGGCCGGATTTAGATGTGGCATTGCACGGTGCGCCCAAGACGTGGCCCATAGTGCTCATGAGCCATCGTCCGGAGGGGGCGCAGGACAATGCGAAAGCGGGTGTCGATTTACAGCTCTCCGGCCACACGCATGGTGGGATGATCGCGGGACTCACCCACCTTGGTAGGTTCGCAAACCAGGGATTCGTGTCCGGCATGTATGAAGTTGGAGATATGAGACTGTATGTCAGCAATGGAACCGCGTTGTGGATGGGTTTTCCGATCCGTTTGGGTGTCCCAGCCGAAATTACAGAGTTCACCCTGCGGGTAGCGGTCGCGACGGGACGCGGGCTAGACGTCGAGTGAAGGTAGCCGCTGAATGATGAGCTTGTCGGATAGCAAGCCTAGCAAGGCCCCAACGCTCATGGTCTCGCCGACGCCGAAATGGGCTGAGGCGAGGGTGATTCAGGCTTCACGCGCACTAGACTGCATGTGCGCGACAAATCTCTGTGCAGAATTCCAAGAAGGCCTCGACCGCCGCTGGCGCTAGGCGCCGAGATGGATGAGTGGCGTACAACGGATATGTTTTGTCCGGCCAATCAGGGTACAGCTCGACTAGATTACCGCTGGCTATTAGGTGGCTGACGCCAAGTGCAAACACTTGCGCAATGCCCGATCCACTAACGGGTGCCGACCAAGATGGGTGGGCCGGGCGCGCCTGACGACATGAGCCAGCCGCACCGAACCCAAGCATGGCTGGCCGCAGGCGGCGACGACAAGACCAACGTCTCGGGCCGATACTTCTATCACCTCAGGAAGATGGCGCCCAACCCTCAGGCCCAGGATGCCGCGCTGCAGGATCGCCTGATCGGGATCTGCGAGGAAATCAGCGCCGTGCTGGGGCCGGCCGGCAAGGACGTGATCGCCGCGACGTGGTACGGATGTGCTGGCGCACGTAGGCACGCAGGCCCAAGCAATCACGAAACTGCAAGACGCGGCAACGGCCGTACTGGCCAGGTCCGAGATCCGAGCAACGCTTGCCGAGACAGGAACCGATCCCGTGGGCCCGCCGGGCGCCGCGTTTGGCGCGCATCAAAGCAAAACTGGAGCGAGACGACGCGACGCGCTTGTCCGGGAGTTCAGAATCAAGGCGCAATAGCCGGGAAGGCGGGTATCAAAATTCCCGGTTTGTAGGGCTTCGAATCAAGATATCTCGCGTCAACTCGTTCGCAGTCCTCACACCCAGCATTGCCATGTTGCGCGAAATTTCTCGCTCAAGCAGATCGACGGCGTGGGCCACACCGGCTTCTCCCGCCACAGCCGCGGCGTAGTTGAATGGCCTGCCGACAAACACGCATTTCGCCCCTAGCGCCAACGCCTTTATCACATCAGTACCGCGGCGAACGCCGCCGTCCAGCATGACGGCGCCAGTGCCGAAGCTATCGACTATCCCAGGCAGAACTCGCAGCGGTGCCACCGCGCCATCCAGTTGACGCCCTCCATGGTTGGACACGATGATCCCGTCCACCCCATGTTCGCGGGCCAGCTTCGCATCCTCTGCCGCCAAAACGCCTTTCAGCACAAGCGTTCCTGGCCAACGCTTTCGTATGCTTTGCACGTGAGACCAAGTAAGGTGGCCTCGCTGCGCAATGTCGGTATCCAGCGTTGAAGAGAACATGGGTGTGCCGCGTCCTCCGTGCCAGTTCTCGAAATGCGGCATGCCGTGTTTGAAGAGCGTTCTAATAAACACAGAAACCAACCAGCGCGGATGTGATACGCCCTCCCAGGCCAGACGCATGCTCGGCCGCAGGGGCGACGAAAACCCTGCCCGGACATTATTCTCGCGATTCGCGGGAGACGGCGTGTCCACCGTGATAACCAGGGTTTGCAACCCCGCGTTGGCAACTCGATCAATCAAGGCTGCGCTCTGATCTTGCTTGCGGGGCAAATAAGCCTGGAACCAGGTCTGCGGCGCAGCGCGAGCCACCTCTTCCAACGGAATCAGCGACCATCCGCTCATGATGAACGGCACTTGAGCGCGTGCTGCGGCTGATGCCAGAACCAGATCGCCCCGATAGGCCGAAAGTGCGGCAATGCCCATCGGCGCTATTCCGAAGGGAAAGGCGTACTTGCGGCCAAAAAGATTAATTTCCTGATGACGCTCGGATACGTCAACCAGCACGCGAGGTTTTAATTCGTAATCGCGAAAAGAGAGACGGTTCTGGCGCCGGGACTGGCCGTCCTCGCAGTCACCCGACACGTAGCCAAACAATGGAGACGGCAACCGTTTACGAGCGAGCGCTTCGAAATCGGCCAGCGCCAGCACATCCTCTAGAACAGACATGGTAGGTTCGCAAAAGGCCGATCAGTTGGACGAGTCGGACTGCGCGACGACTACGTTGCGCAACAGTCCCACATGCTCGATCTGCACCTCGCAAACATCGCCGGCCTTCAAATAGCGCGCAGGCCGATAGCTGTATCCCACCCCCGCCGGCGTGCCAGTCACAAGCACATCTCCCGGCATCAAAGTAAACACAGTCGACGCATAGCTGATCAGCTTGGCGATGCCGAATATCATGTGGCGGGTGTCGCTCGATTGAACGGTCTCTCCGTTGACTCGCGTCTCGAGCTTTAGCTTCGTGCCGAACGGGATCTCGTCGGCCGTCACCAACCATGGGCCAAATGCGCCGGTAGACTCGAAATTTTTGCCCGCGGCGATCTGCTTCGCATGGAACTGCCATTCGCGCACACTCGCGTCGTTGTAGCAGGCATAGCCGGCAATATGCCCTGGCGCATCTTCCTCGGAGATGTTTCTTCCGCCTCGACCTATCACCACCGCCAGTTCTCCCTCCCAATCCAGCGAATCGGAAACATCCGGCTTGACCAGTGGCGCGTTGTGCGCACATTGTGAGCGCCACACCCTGATGAAAATTGGAGGCTGTTCGGACAAAGACAGATCCAACCCCACTGCGACAACCTCTTTGTGGTGATCAAGGTAGTTGCGCACTACGCAGACGATCTTCTCAGGACGCGGAATGACCGGCAGCAGCGTAGCGTCTTCGAAGGCGCAAACCTTCTGCGCTTGATCCACCAACGCATCCCGTTCGCCGTAGCGTTCGCTTCCCAAAAAATCAGCCAAATTTCCGATCCCGCTGGCGGTCGCCATATCCAGGATGTTCCCGTCCACGACTGCGCCCCACGACTCATTGCCGTCGCGCACATATGACACTAGCTTCATGCTTGAATTCCCTAAGAAAATCTACTCGACGACGATATTCTGTTCGCGGATGAAGGCAGTCCATTTGCTTATGTCCTGCTTCAAATAGGAGGCAAACCGCTCCGGGTCATACCCGATAACCTCAAATCCCTGCGCAGTGAGAGCCTGGCGGACAGCGGTGTCGTTCATGGCTTCATTGACGGCCGTGCTCAGCGTCTGGACAACGTTCTGCGGGGTATTCGCCGGCACCAGCAATCCCATCCAAGTCATCACGTCAAAATCGGCCACGCCTTGCGACGCGATCGTCGGAAGCTGGGGGGCCGTCGCCGAAGGCTTCGCCGTTGTCACTCCCAGAAGGCGTACCCGTCCATCTTTTGCCAATGGCGCCGCAGTCGCGTATGCGTCAAACATGGCCTGCACCCGTCCAGCGACCAGATCAGGCAGTGCGGCCGCGCTTCCCTTGTAGGGCACTTGCACCATGTCAATGCCGGCCATTTTCTTGAACAGCTCGGCCTCCAGGTGAGTGGTCGTACCTACGCCCACGGAGGCATAATTCACGGCGCCAGGGTTTTTCTTTGCCCAATCGACGAACTCGCGCACATCCTTGGCCGGCACAGATGGGTGGACTGCCAGGACATGGGTCGCGGACGCCAGCAAAGACAGCGGGGTGAAGTCTTTGAGTGGGTCATAGCCTGGGTTCTTGTACAGCGAAGGCGCGATTCCAAAGGAGGAGGCGGCGAAGAGGATCGTATGGCCGTCTGGCTTCGCTCTGGCGACGTATGCAGAGGCGATGGTGGTTCCGGCGCCAGGGCGGTTTTCAACGATCACGGGCTGCCGCAGGCGCGCCTGCATCTTTTCCGCCAGCAGGCGCGCCAGCCCGTCCGAGGCTCCTCCCGCGCCGTACGGGACGACGATGGTGATAGGACGCTGCGGAAACGCCTGAGCCTGGACATTTGCGGCTGCGAAGCTGAATATGCCAAGCGCGGCCACCTTCATTAGTTCTCTTATCATTACCTGTCTCCTGTTTTTTTATGATCACTCTAGAAATGGCACGGAGCATTCACCACGATGCTCTGCGTCCTCATAACGTCATGAGCTATAGGATCAGGAATCTAAGACAGGACCGGGCCCCTGGCGTGCGTTAATCACACGAGTTCCCACATCATGGAAGATCACAGTCAGACAACCGGCACGCAGAGCGTGCGCCGTACACTGCAGCTGCTGAGACTGCTCGGTGAACGCCACAAAGACGGTATCAAGCTCAGTGAAATTGTTCTGGAATCCGGACTCGAACGCAGCACCGCGCACCGATTATTGGCATGCCTGGTGGAAGAGCGGTTTGCCGACAAGGACCCGGTAACGAAGGCGTACCGGCTCGACGTCGAGGCCATGCAGCTTGGCCTCTGGTCTATGACGCGCGTCCCTCTGGTCAGTCATTTCCGCAGCCTGATGCAGCGGCTCGCGCGGATTACCCAGGAAGAGATATTTCTGCAGATCCGCGAAGGTGACTACGGCGTGTGCCTGCACCGGGAGGTCGGAGCTCAACGTACCGGCATATTCACGATCGGGATCGGGGGCCGTCGCCTGCTCGGAATTGGCGCCGGCGGATTAGCCATGCTCGCGAATCTGCCGGACAGCGAAATCGACGATATCTATATGCGCAACCGGCAAGCGTATGCCGCTGCAGGGTTGACCAACTCGGCGTTCGTGTCGGCCATTCAGCGCACTCGTCACGTTGGTTATTCGCAAGTGCGGGATTTGACGACCCAAGGCGTTACGGGCCTGGGCTTTGCATTCAGGGCTTCGCGCTCGGTCATCGCGTCCGTCAGCCTGGGGGCTGCCACGCCGCGCCTGCCCGAAACCAGGCAGCGCCAGTTGGCGGACGATATCCGACTGCGGATCCAGGAGGTCGCCGATCTGGTTGCGCGCAGAGTCGAAGACGAAGCCAGTGACGCCAGTCGAAGCTGACTGACGTCACCTGCGTACGCTTACGCCGACTGAGCGAGGCATTGAAATCGCACAGCCTATAGACGCGCGAGGGTCAATCCGGCCGCCACCCTTCCGGCACCCTGGGCTTCTCGATGTTGGCCAACTCGCAGAGCGCATCAGCGATGCAAGAGAAGTCCACGCCCCCGAAGTCGGCCGCCCGCGCCAGGCTGAACGATTCATGAACCGCCGCCGCCACCGGCATCGGCACCCGCGCGGCATGAGCAGCGGTCACCACCAACGACATGTCTTTATGGGCCAGGTCAATCGTAAACCCCGGTTCGGTATGGCCGGCCAGCACCTTGTTCGGAAAGTTCATCCGCAGCTGTCCATTGGTGGCCGAGGTCCCGTAAAGCACTTTCAGCGTTTTCGTAATGTCCAGCCCAAAGCGCTGCGACAAGGCCAGCGCTTCGCCATTGATTTGGCATAGAGAAACGGCGACAAAATTGTTCACCAGTTTCGTCCTTCCGCCTGTGCCCACCGGGCCGCAGTGGTAAATCGTGCTGCCCATTGCGTCGAGCAGCGGCTTGACGCGCTGAAAGTCCGCCTCGGCCGCGCCGACCATAAACAAAGACTCCCCGCGGTCTGCGTGTTCCGCCAGCCGACCTACCGGCGCATCGACCCAGCGCATATCCTGTTCGGCGACAAGCGCGTGCAATCTGTCGGTAGCCAGAGGATCAATCGTGCTCATGTCCAGGATCAGCGTGCCCGAGCGGGCGTGAGCCAGCACCCCGTCCTGTCCAAGCACGATCGATTCGACTTCCTTGGATGAAGGCAGCATCGTAATAATGATGTCCGATTCTCGCGCCAAGGTTGGAATATCCGGCGATCTAACCGCGCCCGCCGCCACAAGCTCTTCCGACGAACTGACGTTGATGTCAAATACCGCCATCTCGAAGCCCGCTCGGCGCAGATTTAACGCCATCGACTTTCCCATTCTTCCGAGCCCGACGAAGCCAATCTTTTCCACTGAATTCTCCTTACTGTCCATTCGAAGGTCCGCGTTCGTGAGTCTTCGCGGGTCCCATTATCACGACCAGGATCTGGCACTTGCGGCTACGCCGCTCATCCAGCTCGTGGGCAACCGCCGATTCAGCCGCGCTTCAGATAGGGGCACTGGCTTTCGGAAATCGGGGCGAACGCTTCGTTGCCCGGTATCACCTTGATCACCTTGGCGATATCCCATTCCCCTTTCGACTCGCCAGGCGTCTTGACCTGTGCCATGTACATGTCGTGCACGAGCAGCCCATCTTCCCTCAGCGTCGCATTTCGCGCGAACATATCGTCGATGGGCGTTTCACGCAGTTTCGCCATCACCTTATCCCGATCGAAACTGCCCACTGCCTTTGCCGCCTGCAAGTACGCCAACGTCGCCGAGTAGGTCGCCGCTTGCACCATGCTGGCCTGTGCGCGGTGCTTTTCGAAGAAGCGCTTGGACCATTCCCGCGTGCGGTCGTCGTAATCCCAATAGAAGCCCGTCGTGTACTTGACGCCTTGCACGACGTCCAGCCCCAAGCCCTTGATATCGCTGTCGAAAATCAGCAAAGGCACAACCTTCTGGCCTGAGCTGATCACGCCGAACTCTTTGGCTTGCCGAATGGCGTTGGTCGCGTCTCCACCCGTATTGGCCAAGACGATTACCTTGGCGCCCGAGGCTTGGCCCTGCAGGATGTAAGAAGAGAAGTCGCCGCTGTTCAACGGGTGCTTGACCGTGCCAACGACCTTGCCGCCGCCTTTCGTCAGTACTTTCGTGGCGTCAGCCTGGAGCATGTGGCCAAACGCATAATCCGCGGTAATGAAAAACCAGGAATCGCCTTGCTCGCTCAGGGTAGCGGCGGCGCTTGACGCCGCGATTGCCTGGGTGTCGTACGACCAATGAGTGCTATACGGCGAGCATTCCTTGTTCGTGATGGCGGACGAGGCCGTGCCCGTGTTCATGATGACGAAGTTCTTCTCCGCCAAGAGGTTCTGGACGGCAATGCCTGTCGCGGATCCCAGCACGTCGGTCATCATGACGACACCGTCGCGATCCACCCATTCGCGCGCCCGCGCCGCGGCAATGTCGGGTTTGTTCAGATGGTCCGCCGACAACACTTTGATCGGGCGGCCGAAAATCTCACCGCCAAAGTCGTCCACGGCCATTTGCGCGGCCACCACGGAGCCTCGCCCCCCGATTTGCGAGTAGAGGCCAGACATGTCGCTCATCACGCCAATGTTCACCGGCTTGGGCGACTGCGCGGCCGCCGATCCGGCTATGAGAAGGCCGCCGACCAAAGCCCACATCCCTATTCTTCTATTCAATCCCATCGTTGTCTCCACGCTTAATAGTGTTTATAAGTGCTGTACAACCACGACCAAGTTCTATTCGACGCCGCGCCCTCGAGTCATCGCTGGCAATGACAAATGGATGCCGTAGCTATTTTGCGAAGAACGTGATTCGAGGTCCAATACCGAAATTCCGCTGGGTCGATAGCATCTTCGTATCAGAACTGGGTCGGCGTGCCCGGTCGGCCTGGCGTCTGGCGCGCCCCCCAGGACTGTGCCAGCGCACCCGCGCACGTCGGCCGCGCCACGACAGAAACCCGCCGGAAAGGGCGGGTAGCTGCATGACGCGGATGACCGATCAGTAGCCTATATAGGCGGTCTTGGTCGAGGTGTAGAAGTCCACGGCGTAGCGTCCCTGTTCTCGCGGCCCGAAACTGGACGCCTTCACGCCACCGAAGGGGACGTGGTAGTCCAGACCGGCGGTAGGCAGGTTCACCATCGTGAGTCCGCTGCGCACATTCAGGCGGTAGTGGGTTGCGTACTTGAGCGAGGTCGTGCATATGCCAGATGACAGACCGAATGGCGTGTCATTCGCAACCTGAAGGGCCTCGTCGTAGCCCGACACCCGAATAACGGCCGCGACCGGCCCGAATATTTCTTCGCGATTGATGCGCATCGCATTACTGCTTTCGGTGAATAGCGTCGGGCGCACAAAGTTGCCAGCAGTCGCGGCCACTACGCGTTTTCCGCCCTCTGCCACCATCGCACCCTCGCCGCGTCCGATTTCGATGTACCCCAGAATTTTTTCCAGTTGCGGGGCGTTGATGATCGGGCCGATCTGGGTCACCGAGTCTCGCGGATCACCTACCACCAGCGCGCGCATTCTTGTCGTCAGGGCCTGCACGAACCGGTCGTGGATGCCGTCCGCTACGATCAACCGGCTGCTCGCGGTGCAGCGCTGGCCCGCCGAGTAGAACGCGCCATTCAGCGCGCACTCCACAGCCACATCGAGATCGGCATCGTCGAGCACGACCAGCGGATTTTTACCTCCCATCTCCAGCTGAACCCGAATCATTCGCTCTGATGCCGCCGCGGCAATCTTTCGGCCCGTGGCGACGCTGCCCGTGAAGCTCACCGCATCGACGCCTTCCAGCAGCGCCCGGCCAGCCGCCGCGCCTTCGCCGTTGACCAGATTCGCGACGCCCTTGGGCAAGCCGGCCCGCTCCAGGATGGCGAACAATTCCCAGGCCACCCCCGGCGTGTACTCGGAAGGCTTGAGCACCAGCGTGTTGCCGAAGGCGATCGCCGGTGCGATCTTCCAGGCAGGAATCGCGATCGGAAAGTTCCACGGTGTAATCATGGACACCACGCCGACCGGGTGCCTGCTGATTTGCACCCCGATGTCCGGGCGCACGGACGGCAGGCTTTCCCCGCCGTACCGGACCGCTTCGCCCGCGAAGAACTGGAATACCTGCCCCGCGCGCACGACCTCGCCTTGCGCGTCGGCCGTCGTCTTGCCGGCTTCACGCGATATCAAAGCACCCAGCTCTTCCTTGCGCGACAGGATTTCATGGGCGACGCGGAACAGGAGGTCGCTGCGCACTTGGGTGGCGCTGCGCTCCCAGCCGGGTGCGGCGGCGCGAGCGGCCGCTATCGCCTGCCGCATCTGAGCCTCGTCCGCGCTGGCGTATATCCCGATCACATCCTGAGGATCGGCGGGATTCAGGCTCGTGATCGTCGCGTTGCCATTCACCCAATCGCCGTCGATATAGTTTGCTTTCTGCGTCACAATCCGTTCCTTCTCTTGAGCCGTGGTTGGTCATTCACGCTGCTTATCATTCCCGGATCAGGCTGATCGCCTTGGAAAACAGCGCGCGCTGCTCCTGCAGATAGGCGCCGTAATCCTGCGGACTCAGCACGCTGATCTCCGCGCCTATTGTGCCCAGGGTCTTATTCACCTCGTCGCCATGATCGGCGACCACCTTGCGAGCGGCCTGATACAAGGCATCGATCAACTGCGGCGGCGTGCCCCTGGGAGCCACGATCCCGTATAGGGTGGGACTGCCGACGTCATAGCCCAGCTCGCGCAAGGTTGGCACGTCCGGATAGGCCGCCAGCCGTTTGCTGCTGAAGATCGCCAACGGCCGCAAGGCGCCGGACTGGATATGCGCCTGGGCCGGCCCCACGGCGGATACGGCGATGTCGGTATGTCCGCCCAGCAATGCGGTTACGGCTGGGGTGCTGCCCTGGAACGGAATGTGGCGTAGCTGGACCTTCGCCTCCGACGCAAAGGTCTCGCCGAGCAGATGGCTGATGCCCATGGCGCCCGACGTGCCGTAGGAAATGCCGTCGGGGCGCGCCTTCGCGTCGGCGACCACGTCGGCCAGCGTTTTGTACTTGGACTTGCCGGACGCCACGATCATCATGCCGCCCAGCGAAATCGCCACGACCGGCGCAAACGATTCCGTCGTGTACTTCATCTCTTTGTTGGCCAGCGGCACCACCACCAGCGCCCCAGGCGAGCTTCCCACGATGGTGTAGCCGTCCGGCGCAGCCGACGCCGTATAGGCGGCGCCAATGCCGCCTCCCGCGCCTGGCTTGTAGTTCATCACGATCGGCTGGCCCAGGTACTGCCCCATTCTCTCGGTGATGGGCCGTAGCATCTGGTCGGTATCGCCGGGAGCAAACGGAATGACCAACTGCACCGGCTTTTCCGGCCATCCGGCGTGAGCCGGAGCGATCAAGGCAAAGCCCAGCGTCAAGCACGCCAAAGCGCCGCCCAATCCTTTAAGTCCGTACATGTCTGTCTCCTTGTGTTGTTATTCGTCGGCTATCGAATGCGCCGTCTACTCGTGATCGATCTGGATCGCCTCCAGGAAACGCGACACCATGTTGTAGGCGGCGACAGTGGCCGTTATCTCCACGATTTCCTTGTCGTCGAATGCCTCCCGCACCGCGCCGAACGTGGCGTCCTGGACGCGGATGTCGCGCGTCATCTCGTCGCAATACCGCATCGCCGCGCGCTCGCCCGCATCCAACGCTGTAAAGTCGCCGGCCCTCAACCCATCCACCTGGACTTGGCTACATCCCGCCCGCAAGGCGATGGGCAAGTGCTGCTCGAACTCATAGTCCGCCTGATTCAGCACAGCGACCCGCAGAATGAGCATTTCCCGCAGCTTCGCGGGCAATCCGCTCTGTTGCCGTATTGCGGTCAGATACGCCAGCCAGCCCTGTGCGACCGGCGGGCTGTTAAGCAGCATCCGATACAGATTCGGCAGACTGGACCGCTCCCGTTCTATCCGTTCCACCAGCGACCGCGTTTCCGGTCTTGAAGCATCCGCGTACTCGATTCGCGCCATGTTGGTCCCCTTTTTTCAGTTGTCAGTCACACCGGGCACTCATGCCCCCATCCACCACCAGCTCGGTACCTGTGATGAACCGCGCTTCGTCCGAGGCCAGAAACAGGACGGCGTTGGCGGTATCTCGGCCGTCTCCGGAAAGCGGCAGCGGAATGCGCCGCCGACGACGCTCCAGCAGGACCTCGATATCGCCCGCTGCCTGCTGGCCGGCCAGGAAGGCATCAACCAATGGCGTATGCAACTGGCCCGGCAAAACAGTGTTGATGCGCACGCCTTTTTTGGCGAATTCCACGCCGACGACGCGGCCGAACTGGGCAACACCCGCTTTGGCGGCCGCATACGCGACCTGCGGCGCCCCAGTCCACCGAATGGCGGAGGTCGAAGAAACATTGACGACCGCGCCTGCGCCCTGCGATTCCATGATGGGCAGGATGTGCTGGCACGTAGTGAACACCGACGTCAGGTTCAGGCTGAGCTGCCGCTGCCAATCGGCTTGGGACAGTGAGGTCGCGCCGCCGGGTATGGGCACCCCGACGTTATTGACCAAAATGTCGATTCTGCCGTAGCGCTGAACCACCATGTCGACCAGTTGGGCCACCTGCGCCGAGTCTTCGACGTCGCAGATGCGCGTTTCGATGTTTGCCCGGAAAGCGCCTGCCAGTTCCAAGGTCTCCGGCAGCGATTCTGGGCGCTTATCCACGGCCACGACTCGCGCGCCTTCCTGCGCAAAGCGCACGGAGATCGCGCGTCCATTGCCCCACCCCGGGCCGACGCAGCCGGCCCCGAACACCACTGCCACCTTGCCGGCCAGGCGCCCCTCGCCCGCGTGCCTGTTGTCAGTCATCGCGCGTCTTCCGATCAGCGGGTGGCCATGGTGATTCCACCATCCACCACAATTTGCTGCCCAGTGATATAGCGGCTTTCATCGCTCGCCAGGAAGGCCACCGCATGGGCCACATCCCACGCATCGCCCATCCGTCCGGATGGCACCTGGGCGTGCCGGTGCGCCACGAAGCCTTCGTAGTCGCCCTTTGCATATTTCTGGGCCAGGCGCTCCACAAGTGGCGTGAACATCAATCCGGGAACCACGGAATTCAGCCTTACCCCGTCGCCCGCATAGATCACGGCGGTAGTGGCCGTCATCTGCATCAGCGCCGCCTTGGCCGCCGCGTAGCCGACCTGGGGTTTGCCCGCATAACGCAACCCTGCGATGGAGGAAATGTTGATAATCGAGCCTCCACCAGCGCTCTTCATGACAGGTATAACGTGCTTGCAGCACAGGAATGCGGAAGTCAAATTGACCTGGATCTGATCGTTCCAAATATCCTGAGACATCGACACAGGATCGCCTGGTTCAGAACGGCCAACGTTGTTTACAAGGACGTCAATGCGCCCATAGGTGTCTATGCACGATCGCACCAGTTCTTCGACCTGGCTGGCATCCGTGACATCGCACTGTTTGACGGTGATCACGCCCCCCTCGGCGGCCACCGCATCGGCGCACTGGCGTGCCGCTTCGATGTCCAGGTCGCATCCGTAGATCTGCGCTCCCTGCCTGGCCAGCACGGCGGCGGCAGCCTTGCCGTTGCCCCAACCATCTCCCAGCGTTCCGCATCCGGTAACAAGGGCCACTTTTCCATCAAGGCGAAACATCGCAACTCCAGAGATCGTCAGTGATGCAGAGGCTAAGGCCACGAAACGCCGAGGTTAAGTTCCGATTTGGATAACATTGGTAGAAAAAAAGAATGAATCTAACGCCAAGACAACTGCGCATTTTTGTTCTGCTGGCCGAAACGTTGAATTTTCAAAGGGCCGCCGAGATCCTTCACGTCACGCAGCCGACGCTCAGCAAACTGCTGAAGGACACGGAAGAAACCTTGGGCATAAAGCTCTTCGAGCGCACCACACGCTCGGTGCGCCTGTCTCGAGAAGGCCAGCACATTCTCGGAATTGCCCGCCGGCTCATGACCCAACACGAAAAGGGCATGCATGAACTGACTCAGCGACTAAGGGACCGCAACAACCGAGTGTCAGTGGCGGCGCTACCCACGCTTGCCGCCTCACTCGTCCCATTGCTTATCGGATGCTTGGCGAGCAAGCAGCCCAGAATCGAGGTTGAATTCTTCGATTCCATCGCGAGCGAAGCGCTGCAACTGCTCCGCGATCGACAAGTGGACATTGCCATCACCACCCTCCGGGACGAAGACGCCTTCGACCTCGTCTATGAAGAGCTGTTCGCTGAACCTTTCGCGCTATTCCATAGTGCTCAAATGAAGCCCGAAGTTCGTCATTGGATACCCGCGAAACTGGCGCGCCTGCCCTTGATCAGCATGCCCCCCGGCACGAGTGTGCGGAGCCTTACTGATCGCGCCTTTCAAGCTGCTTCGGAGCCTTTTAATCCGGTCTACGCCCTGCGTGACCTCAATACCATTGCGCGCTTCGTGCAGCACAACTGCGGTATCGCGCTGCTGCCCGAATCATCTCTGGACAACTCCACGCAACGGGGAGTCCGAAAATGCCGCCTGCATGGCGCGATCTCCCGTTCGGTTGGCGTATATGTCCGCCGGGACGACCTGCCTTCGCCATTGCTGCGCGTCGTTCTCAGCGAGTTGCGCCTCCTGAGCCGGGCCCGCCATCCCCCCCGAGGGAGCACGGCGGCAAGCCCATGCGCATAGCGTCTTCAGCCGCGGGCAGCGACGACGGCATAGCCTAGAAGCCGGAACCCTCGCGCGCCGCGGCGCGCGATCAGGGCATGGTGTGACGGGCGTGTTCCTTCAACACGCGCATGAATCGCTGCACATGACGGCTGGGCGTATCGAAGCGAGATCGGACTAGGCTCAACGCCAGCGGTATCGATTCGCGTAGCGGGCGAACTGCCACGCCCGGCCATCCTGCACCCCCGACCGAAAACTGATCCACAATGGCCACGCCCGCGCCTGCCCGCACCAGCGCGCAAGCAAGTTCCGCGCGCACGATGTCGACCGACGCGTTCCAAGTCACCCCCGCCCGTTGGAAAGCCGCTGCGACCAGCCGTCCGAACGGAATGTTGCGGCTGTACAGCACCAACCGGCAGACGGCCAGTTCGGCCAGTCCGACGTCGGCCTGCGCCGTCAACGGATGCCCTTCTGGCAGGATGCAGACCATCTCGCCCGTGGCAAACGGCTCGACAATCAGGTTGGGGTGGTCGATTGGCAGCACCGACACCGCCAACTCCGCCTTGCGGCCCAGCAGTTCGTGCGCCATGTCCGCCAGCAAGGTGGTGTGATAGTTCACCCGCACATTCGGATAGCGCTCTAGATAGCCTGCCAGTACCGGCGGCAGAAAGTTCAGCGCAAGACTGGGGCTGGAACACAGCGTCAGCGCGCCTTCTGGTCGCGCTGCCAGATCGCGCGCGAATTCGTCGATTCGCAGCGCTTCCTCGAACAGGGGGCCCACTTCATCAAAGAGGCGACGGGCCTCCTGCGTGGGCGTCAGCTTTCCCTTGTCCCGGTCGAACAATTGCAGGCCCAGGCTTTGTTCGGTGTGCGCGATCAGGCGGCTGACGGCGGGTTGCGACACGAACAACAGCTTTGCCGCCCCGTTCATGGAACCTGTGAGCATCACCGCCCGGAACACTTCCATCTGTCTCAGTTTGAACCGCATCGTCTCCATCCAATAATCGATTGTTATATCCCCGCGCCAACTTAGCATAGGAGAAATCCTGGCCGCATCGGTAGCATCCTAAGGCGTCGCCGGCCCCTTATTCCGCGCGACTCGATAAAGGAATTGCATGATGTTGAAGCTGGGATTTATAGGGCTCGGAATGATGGGCCTGCCGATGCTGGAAAACCTTGCGCGTGCACCGGGAATCGATATCTGGGCCTATGACCTTGATTCGCGCCGGCTCGACAGCCTGAAGCTGCACCCCGCCTGGGACCGCAGCCTGCACGCGGCCGCCAGCCTCGCCGACCTGACCAGTTGCGGCGTGATCATTACGATGCTGCCCAACAGCGCCATCACCAACGCCGTGATCGAAGGCGCCGACGGCGAGCCTGGCCTGGCCGCACTGCTACCGCGCGGCGCGACGCTGATCGACATGGGGTCGTCGAACCCCGCTGAAACGCTGCGACTCGCGCCGCGGCTGCGCAAGGCCGGCATCACGCTTATCGACGCCCCAGTATCGGGCGCGGTGGCCAAGGCCGCCAACGGCACGCTTGCCATCATGGCGGGCGGTGACGAAGCCGACCTGGAACGTGTGCGCCCTATTCTGTCCCACATGGGCGCGCCCGTCATTCACACAGGAGCGGTAGGCTCTGCCCATTCCATGAAGGCGCTGAACAACTACGTCTACGCGGCAGGACTGCTTGCCGCCAGCGAAGCGCTGCTGATCGCGCAGGGCATGGACCTCAACCTGGACGTTTTCACGCAAGTGCTCAATGCATCCAGCGGTCGCAACGTGGCGACCGAGACCAAGCTCGCGCAGTTCGTCGTGCCGCGCACCTTCAATGGAGGATTCGCCCTGGCGCTAATGGCCAAGGACCTACGCACCGCCGATAGCCTGCAGGAACTGGCTGGCTTGCCCGCGCCGCTGCTCTCGCTGTGCGCCTCCATCTGGCAGCAAGCGCAGCAGGCGTTGCCGGCCAATGCCGACAACACGGAAATATATCGCTACCTGGAAGCGCAACGCGACGCCGCCTGACGCCGGCTCGCGGCCAAGACCACGGATGGACCGGCTGCACGCCATGCGCGGACCGCGATACCGACACCCATCGAGGGGAGACATATGAAGCACAGATCCGCCACCGCCATCACCCTGGCAATCGCCTTGGGCCTCGCCCCGGCCACACCCACGCTCGCGGCAACCTATCCGGAGCACCCGATACGCATGGTCGTGCCGTTCCCGCCGGGTAGCATCACCGACGTGGTGGCGCGCAGCCTGGGCAAGCACATGGCCGCCGAC
This sequence comes from Achromobacter sp. NFACC18-2, assembly GCF_900108985.1. NCBI lineage: Bacteria > Pseudomonadati > Pseudomonadota > Betaproteobacteria > Burkholderiales > Alcaligenaceae > Achromobacter > Achromobacter sp. NFACC18-2. The sequence continues at coordinate 22,153 of NZ_FNYM01000025.1, forward strand.
CTGGGTCAGCCCGTGGTCGTCGAGAACAAACCAGGCGCCAACGGCATCATCGGCACGCACGACGTCGCCCGCAGCAAGCCCGATGGGTACACGCTCGTGGTGGTCGGCGTGTCCACCGCTGCCAGCGGAGTCAGCCTGTTCAAAGATCTGCCCTATAACCCAGCGAAGGACCTTGCGCCGATCGGCGCCGTCGCGGAAACCCCATACATTCTGGTGGGCAGGCCCAAAGTCGCGGGAAGCAACGTGGGCGAACTCTTCGCCTATGGCCGCCAGCATCCCGGCAAACTGACCTACGCCTACGGCTCCGGCAGCGCTCAGGTGTTTGGGGCTAAGCTCGCCGCGATGGGCAACATCAACGTCACGCCGGTGCCCTACCGAGGCGGTCCCCAGGCGCTGACCGACGTCATCGGCGGCACCGTCGACCTGACCTTCACCGATCTCGCCAACGGCCTGCAACAGGCGCGCGCCGGCAAGGTGAAGACGTATGGCGTCAGCACACCAGAGCGCTTCGCGCTCGCCCCCGATATCCCCACCCTGAACGAAAGCGGCGCGCCCGGATTCGACCTGACCGTGTGGTTCGGCTTGATGGGACCGGCCAATCTGCCCAAGCCCATCGTCGAACGCCTGGCCAAATCGCTGGACACTGCGCTCGCCGACAAGGAACTCCAGGAAACCTATGCCCGCCAGGGACTCACAGTCAAGACGCAAGGCCCGGCAGAATTCGGGGCCTTCATAGGCACCGAGATCGACAAGTGGGCGGCCATCATCAAGGAAACCGGCATTCCGCCGCAGTAACGCCAACCCAAGGAGCCTAAATGTCGCTCATCGATATCCGCAAACGATGCCTAATCATCGAAACCAGCTTTCACGAAAACGGTCCCGCGCCGGAGCGTCCTCTAAAGCTCGCCGCGTCCTGCGCCGTCATCAAGAACCCGTATGCCGGACGCTACGAACCGGACTTGATGCCCTTCATGGCCGAATTGCGTGAACTCGGCACGCTACTGGCCAGCGAATTGGTGGACACGCTGGGCAGAGAGAACGTAGAGGTTTACAGCAAGGCTGCAATCGTCGGTCTGGACGGCGAAATGGAGCATGGCGCCGTGTGGCATGAAGCCGGCGGCTGGGCGATGCGCAGCGTTCTGCGTGAACCGAAGGCCATGGTGCCGGCGGTCAAAGCCGTGGCCGTCGCCGGCTATCGCATGATGGTCCCTGTTCACTACATTCATGCCTCGTATGTGCGCAGCCATTTCAACAGCATTGAGATCGGCATACAGGACTCCCCGCGCGCGAACGAGATCCTGTTTGCGCTGGTGATGGGTACCGGGGGCCGCGTGCATTCAAGGCTGGGCGGACTCACGAAGGAGGCGGTCTCGGTGCATGACGGCCAGCGTTGACGCGACGAGCTGGCAGGTGCTGGCACAGTCTCACCGCCGGCCTCGGGAGGAAAGCGTGTGACCAAGACGGCCCTTCCGTCACCCCTTCGGCCGTATGACCCTTCCAGCACGCGTTCCCGTGCTGGCGCCGAACCGCCACGCCAAGCGCCCGTTGACCAACACATAATCAATACCCTGCGCCTGGCTCGTCGGCGCGGCCCAGGTGGCGGTGTCCGCAATCGCGTCCGCGTCGAAGACAACAATGTCGGCCGCAAAACCCTCGGCGATGCGCCCGCGCGCGGGAAGCCGGAAGTACGCGGCCGGCTTGCCCGTCATCTTGTGCACCGCCTGCTCCAGCGTGAACAGCCCGACGTCGCGGCAATAGTGACCCAGCACCCGCGGAAAGGTGCCCCACAGGCGCGGATGGGGTGCAGGGTCGTGGGGCATGCCGTCCGAACCGATCATCGTGCCTGGGTACGCGAGGATGCGCTCGACATCGGCCTCGTCCATGATGAAGTAGATGGCGCCCGCCGGTTGCAGCGCATCGACCGCGTCTTCCGGACTCAGCCCCATGTCGCGGGCGATATCGTCCAGATCGCGCCCCGCGTACTGCGGATACGGCACGGACTTGGTCACGATGACCCGGCTGGATACCGCCAGGCGATCCTTGCGCAGGATCGTGGATCCGGCCACGTAGGGATAGCAGTCCAGCGCCACCTCCTGACGCTGGCTGGCCTGGCCGATGTGCGCCAGCGTCTGCACCGAGCGCCCATGGTTGCGAGGACCGATCAGCTTGTGGTGCGAAATCAGCACGGCCGCGCCGCCCGCCGCCCCGACCGCAAAGGCTTCATCCAGCGCCGCGAAGATGCGGTCGCCTTCATCGCGGATATGGCTGGCGTACAGCCCGCCATACTCGCGCAGCACGCTGGCCACCGCCATCAGTTCATCCAGCGTCGCCGGCATGGCGGCCGGATACGCGGTGCCGGTGGACAGGCCGACGGCGCCGCTCTGCATGGCCTCGCGCAGCAGCGCCTGCATGTGCTCGATCTCGGCGGCGGTTGCCGGGCGGTCCAGGTCGTCCATCGCGGCGGCGCGTAGCGACGTGTGCCCCACCAGGCAGGCCGCGTTCACGGCAGGCGGGTGGCGGTCCAGGTTGTCCAGGTAGGCGCGAAACGTCTCGTACGGAAAATCGCCGACATCGTTGCCCAGCAGATTGACGGGCGCAGGCACCTCGCTGCGCCAGCCCGAACGCCACGGCGCCTGGCTGATGCCGCAGTTGCCGGTCACCACCGTGGTGACGCCCTGGCTCAGCTTGGCTGGCATGCCGGGATCGATCGACAGGTAGCGGTCGTCGTGGGTGTGCGTGTCGATGAAACCGGGCGACACGATGCGCCCGTCCGCCGCCAGCACCTGGTCGGCCACAGCGCCCCCCAGGTCGCCGACGGCCGCGATGCGGCCGCCGCGCACGCCAACATCGGCCCGGACGCGATCGGCGCCGGTCCCGTCGATCACCGTGCCTCCACGGATCAGCAGATCGTAGCGTTCGTGATTCATGAGGCTCAGTCGATCTTGACGTTGGCCTGCTTGATCACCTGCGCCCAGACGGGACGCTCGGCATGTGCGCGGTCAAACAACTGCTGGCGCGGACCGACGTTGGGCACGTAGGACAGGGCCTTGAGCTTTTCCTGGACGTCCGGCGACTGCAGCGCGTTGTTGATCGTGGCGTTCAGGTAGTCCAGCACCTTGGGATCGGTGCCGGCCGGCGCGACATAGCCCGTCCAGGCCACGGCGCGATAGCCCTTCAGGCCTTGCTCGTCCAGCGTGGCCAGGTTGGGCATGGACGGATCGCGTTGCAGGTCGGTCACGGCCAGCGGCACGACCTTGCCCTGGTCCACGAATGCGGCGATGGACGAGATATTGTCGAACACCAGGTCGGCTTCGCCGCGCAGCACGGCCAGGTCCGCCTCGACCCCGCCCTTGTAGGGCACGTGCATCAACTCCACGCCCGCCATCGCGCCGAACATCGCCGCGCTCAGGTGCCCGGTGGTGCCGTTGCCGCCCGACGACACGACCAGCTTGCCCGGTTCCTTCTTTGCCAAAGCGATCAGCTCGGCGACGCTCTTGACGTTCAGGCCGGGACGCACGGCCAGCAGGTTCTGCACGGAACCGGTCAGCGCGACCGGCGCCAGCTGCTTGTCGGCGTCGTACTGCAGCTTGGCGTACAGGCTCTGGTTGATCGCCAGCGTGGCCACATTGGCAAAGCCGATGGTGTAGCCGTCGGGCGAGGCGTTGGCCACCGCCTGCGTGCCGATGATGCCGGACGCGCCGGTGCGGTTCTGCACGACGAAGTTGCCGCCGGTCTGCTTGGCCATTTCGGCGGCCAGCAGGCGCGATACGAGATCGGGGGTGGTGCCGGTATTGAACGGCACGACGATCGTGACGGCGTGCTCGGGATAGGCGGCCTGGGCGGCGGACGCCGCGGTCAGGCTCATCACTGCGCTCGCTGCCGCGAGCCAGCGCTTGGCGCTGCTTTGGAACGTGGACATGGTTTTCTTCCTTGGACTGTTATAGGTGTATCCGCGCGGGCTCTGCGTCCCCCGCGGGTCTTGCACGGCGCCCAAAAGACGCCGGTACTGCGCGGCGAGGCTTGCGGCCCCGCCGGCCTGGACGGTCGCGCGAGCGCTCAGCCCAGTGCGATCTGACGCAACAGCGGCAGATCGATGTTTCCGCCCGACAGCACGATGACCGCGTCGCGGCCTTCGGCAGACAGCTTTCCCGCCAGCAGCGCAGCCAGCGCCACCGCGCCGCCCGGCTCGACCACCAGGCGCAATTCGTCCAGCGCAAAGCGGATGGCCGCGGCGACGTCGTCATCGCTCACCGACACGGCCGCGCTCAGGCAGCGGCTGTTGATGGCATAAGGCAGTTCCGCCGGCGTCGCAGCCTGCAGCGCGTCGCACAAGGTCTTGGCGCCCGCCGGATTGGTCTCGCGCTTGCCCGAGGCCAGCGACCGCACCGTGTCGTCGAACTCACGCGGTTCCACCGCCACCATCCGGGCCTGCGGCGCCAGTTCGCGCAGCACCAGCGAGCAACCCGCCGCCATGCCGCCCCCGCCGCAAGGCGTGGCGAAGAGGCCAAGATTGGCGCGCGCGGCGGCCGGCAGATCCTGCAGCGCCTCCAGGGCCAGCGTGCCCTGGGCTGCCAGCACGTCGGGATGGTCGCCGGGCGGCAGCAGCGTGGCGCCGGTCTCGGCCAGCAGGCGCATCCCGATCTCTTCGCGGCTTTCGCGCGTGCGGTCGTAGCGCACGACCTTGGCGCCGTGGCGCAGCGCCTTCTCGACCTTGTTTTCCGGCGCATCCACCGGCATCACGATGGTGGCCGGCACACGCAGGCAGCGGCTGGCCCAGGCGACGGCTTGGCCGTGATTGCCGGTGGAATAGGCCACCACGCCGCGCTCGCGCTGCGCCGGGTCCATGTTCAGCAGGGCGTTGAACGCGCCGCGGGCCTTGAAGGAGCCTGTCACCTGCAGGTTTTCCAGCTTCAGCCAGATGGGCGCCTGCGCCCGTTCATCCAGCGCTGGCGAGCGCAGCAGCATGGTGCGGCGCACGTAGGGCGCCAGGCGCTCGGCGGCGGCGGTCACGTCGGCGTATTCCGGCACGCGCAGGGTGCCGAGCATTTCGTGTTCGATGGTCGACGGCAGAAGCATCGCGGTCATGAGGCTATCCAGCAAGGTAGGGAAATTCGGGCGGGTCAGGCCGACGGCGTCCAGACGGCGGGCGCGACGCTGCCGGTCTGCTCGACCAGGCGACCGTAGGCTTCGGGACGGCGATGCTTGGCGAAATTGAAGACAGTGCTGCGGCCCAGTTCGCACAGGTCCAGGTCGCAATCGGCGACGATCAGTTCATCGTCCCAGGTTGCGGCCATGGCGATGATTTCGCCCTGGGGGTTGACGATGATGGAGTGGCCCAGCAGTTCATGGCCGTCTTCAGTGCCGGCCTTGGCGACGGCCGCGGCAAAGGTGGCGTTCTGGTAGCAGCCCGCCTGGATGGACAGGTGCGAATGCAGCACGCGCAGGTGGTGCGCCTCGAAGCCGCGGTTGTCCTGGTTGCGGCTGGGCGTGTTGTAGCCCAGCATGACGAGCTCGACTTGCTGCAGGCCCAGCACGCGCCAGGCTTCGGGCCAGCGCCGGTCGTTGCAGATGAGCATGCCCAGGTTGGCGTCCACGCCGGGCGCAACCGGCGCGCGCACTACCGGGAATCCCAGGTTGCCCACTTCGAAGTAGCGCTTCTCCAGATGCTGGACCTGGCGATGCTCGGCGAACTCGGCATGCCCGGGCAGATGGACCTTGCGGTACTTCAGCACGATCTCGCCGTTGGGCGCGATGACGACGGACGTGTTGAACCGGCGCTTGCGCACGATGCCCTGTTCGTCCGGTTCCCAGGCCAGTTCCGCGTATCCCAGGTACACCATCAGGCCGTAACGCTTGATGGCGTCGAACAGCGGCTGCGTGGCGGGCGACGGCAGGCTGGGCTCAAACCAGGCATCCGCCTCGTCCAGATCCTCGCAGTACCAGCGCGGGAAGAAGGTCGTCAGCGCCAGTTCCGGAAACACCACGACCTGGGCGCCGCGCTGATGCGCGCGCTCCATCAGCCGGACCATGCGGCCGATCGCCACGTCGCGCCCTTCGGAACGTTGAATCGGACCCAATTGGGCGGCAGCGACGGTGACGATGCGGGACATGTGGCAATCCTGGTTGTGTGAGCGATATCCGCTGTCAGCATGACGCGCGCTCCGGGCGGCGTGAAGACCGTCCGCCAGGCGGGAAGCGGATCCCGGCGCGCGGGAAAGCGTGCCAAAAGCCCTTGAAAACAAAGGCTTTTGTCGCCACCGGAAGATGCTCCCGCCAGCCACGGGACTGTGCATTTAGTAATGGGCTGCGCGCAAAACGTCATGGCAGCCGCGTGGCGCGCGCGCCGCGCCGGCGTCCAGGCCATAAAATGGCGGGCGCTGACTTCCCTTCCACTTACGCCCCCTTCCCTATGGCCGGCCCCCTTCCCTCGGCGCCCGGAGCGCTGACGCTTCGCCAGATCGAGGTCTTCCACGCCGTGATGCTGACCGGCTCGCTCAGCGAAGCGGGCCGCATGCTGTCCGTGACGCAGCCCGCCGTGAGCCGCGTGTTGGCCTCGGCCGAGAACCGGCTGCGCTATCGGCTGTTCGAACGTGTCAAGGGGCGGCTGCATCCCACGCCGGAGGCCCGGCGCCTGTTTGTCGAGGCCGAAGAGATCTTCGGCCGCGTCAATCGGTTCAATGCCCTGGCGGGCGCGCTGGGCGCGGGCTCGGCGGGGACGGTCAGCCTGGTGTCCAGCCCCAGCTTCAGCGAATGGCTCATTCCGCACGCCATCCAGAAGTTCCGCGAGCGGCATCCCGACACGCCAATCCGCTACCGGCCGCTGGCCTTTGACGCGCTGCTGCCGCATCTGCTGCTGGGACAGGCCGATTTCGGCATCGCGTCGATGCCGCCGCCGGTCAACGCCAATATCGTCAGCGAAGAGATCGGCCAGGGCTGGCTGGGCTGCGCGGTGCCACGCGGCCATCCGCTGGCGGTGCGCAGGCGCATTCGCGTCGAAGACCTGCAAGGCCATCTGCTGATCGGCTATGGCGCCGACACCCCCTTCGGGCGCCTTGCCAGCCGCTTCCTGCACGCCGGCCCCGTGCCGGTGCAGCCGCAGATCGAAATCCGCTCCACGCCCGAGGCGCTGGCGCTCGTGCGCCAAGGCGTCGGCGTGGCGCTGGTCGAATCGTTCGGCTATCACCCCAGCTTCGGCAAGGACTTCGTGCTGCTGCCCACCGAACCCGCCATGAGCCACGCCATCCATCTGCTGCATTCGGCCAGCAGCCCGCTGTCCAGCACCGCCAAGCGCTTTGCGACCGTGCTGAAGACGCTGATCCGGCAGGCGCAAAAAGACGCGCCCTACTGAAAGTCCATCTGCGAGATCGGCCGCAGGCGCACGCCCTCTTCCAGCAACGCCTGGCGCACGGCCCGTGCGATGTCGACGCCCTGCGGATTGTCCCCATGCACGCAGATCGTGTGCACCGGCATGGCGACCACCTTGCCGCCCACCGTGCGGATCGCCTGTTCGCGCACCATGCGCAACGCCTGCGCGGCGGCCGCGGCCGGATCGTGGATCACCGCGCCAGGCTCGCTGCGCGCCAGCGTCAGGCCGTTGTCGCCATAGAGCCTGTCGGCAAACACCTCGCAGGCCACGCGGATGCCGGCCCGGCGCGCGGCGCGCTCGGTCTCGTTATGCGGGGTGCAGACCAGCACCAGGTCCGGGTCGAGCGCGCGCATGGCCCAGGTCAGCGCCTCTGACAGCGCCCGGTCTTCGAAGGCCAGCGTGGCCAGCGCGCCGTGCACCTTCACGTGCGTCACGCGATGGCCCGCGGCGCGGGCCATGCCCTGCATCGCGGCGATCTGGTACGCAAGCATGTCGCCGATGGCCTGAGGGCTGTCGCCGATGATCTTGCGCCGCCCGAATCCCCACAGGTCGTTGAACCCCGGATGCGCGCCCACATCGATGCCCCGTTTTAGGGCGGATGCCGCAGTCTGGTGCATGACCGATGCATCGCCACCGTGAAAACCGCAAGCCACGTTGGCCGACGTGATGAGGTCCAGCATGGCCTCGTCCGCACCGATCTTGTAGTGGCCGAAGCTCTCTCCCAGGTCGGAATTGAGGTCTACGTCGCGCATCTGAAGGACTCCGAAAAAAACGAATTTCAATGTTTGGCATACCGTTGGCATGCAATTTGCATGCCAAGGACTTGCTGAGGCGATATGCCCAGGATCGGGGCAGGTCTGCCCACCGCGTTTTTTATTGAACGGAGTCCAAGCAATGAATTTCAAATGGAAGAACGCCACATGCGCCGTGGCCGCAGCATTGGCGATGGCGACTGGCGTGGCGCAAGCGGCAGAACTCAATTTCGCCAGCTGGGGCGGCAACTACCAGGGCGCGATCCGCGACGCCTGGCTCAAGCCCTTTTCCAAGGAGGCCGGCATCACCGTCCACGAAGACACCGATCCGCAGGTCGCCAAGATCCGCGCCATGATCGACACGAAGTCGGTCACGTGGGATGTGGTGACCGAGAATAGCGCCCGCCTGACGCGTGGCATCAAGCTGGGCGTCTTCGAGAAGATCACGCCGGACATGGTCAACCAGGACCACGTGATCCCCAATGCCCGCAATGACTATGGCGTGCCGTCGGAGATCTTCTCGACCAACATCGGCTTCTCGACCCAGGCCTTCCCCGCCGGCAAGCCGCAGCCCAGCACCTTCGCCGACTTCTGGGACGTGAAGAAATTCCCCGGCAAGCGGACCCTCCAGGACGATCCCGCCACGGTGATCGAAGCGGCGCTCATCGCCGACGGCGTCGCGCCCGCCGATGTGTACAAGGTGCTGGCCACGCCCGAAGGCCTTGACCGCGCCTTCAAGAAGATCGAAGAGATCAAGCCCCACGTCGCCCGCTGGTGGAAGAGCGGCGCCGAACCCGTCAACGCGCTGGGAAGCGGCGAAGTCGTGATGGCGCTGGGCTGGAACGGCCGCTTTCAGGCCGGCATCGACTCGGGCCTGCCCATCGCCATGGGCTGGGGCGACAGCATCGCCCAGGTCGGGTACTTCGCCATCGTGAAGGGCTCGCCCAACCGCGACGCGGCCATCAAGCTGCTGAACTACATGATCCAGCCCAAGCATCAGGCCGAATTCAGCAAATACATCGCCTACGGCCCGACCACCGAGCAGGCCCTGCCCCTGATCGACGCCAAGCGGCTGGAGCGCCTGCCTTCGACCACCGAGCGCCTGAAGAACAGCATCTTCCTGAACTCGGAGTTCTGGGACACCCACGGCCCCGCCATCACCGAGCGCTACAACCAGGTCCGCGCCCGCTGATCCTCCTGCTTCCTTACTCAGACGCCGGCGCGCGCGCCGGCGCCCCAATGCCATGACCACGAGCACCGACGCCCTTACCCTGCCCGTCGCCAGCGTGCGCCCGGCCGCCGCTTCCCGGCGCGGCCGCGTCGCGGCCCTTGCCGCATTGCCGCTGCTGCTGTTTCTGCTGCTGTTTTTCGCCGGCCCGATCGCGGGTTTGCTGGGCAACGGCTTCAAGGGCGAGGACGGCGGCCTGACGCTGGCCCATTACCGCCACCTGCTGGACACGCCGATCTACCGCATCGTGCTGGTCAACACCTTCACCATTGCCGCCGCCGTCACGGTGGCCTGCGTGGTGTTGAGCTATCCGCTCGCCTACCTGATGGCGACCGTATCGCCGACCGTGGCGCGCGTGGTGTTCTTCGCGGTGCTGCTGCCCTTCTGGTCCAGCGCGCTGGTGCGCACGTCGGCCTGGATCGCGCTGCTGGGCAAGAACGGACCGTTGAACACCCTGCTGACGACCGTGGGCATCCTCGACCAGCCCATGGCGTTCCTCTACAACTTCACCGGCGTGATGGTGGGCATGACGCACGTGCTGATGCCCTTTGTCGTGCTGCCGCTGTATGCGTCGTTCCGGTCCCTGGACGGCAGCCTGGTGCAGGCCGCGCAAGGCCTGGGCGCGGGGTCCGCGGGCATTTTCAGCAGGGTCATCCTGCCGCTCACCAGTCCCGGCGCGGTCGCCGGCGGCATCATTGTCTTCATGAACGCGGTGGGCTACTACATCACCCCGTCGCTGATGGGAGGTCCCGCCCAGCGCATGGCCGCCGAACTCATTTCGCACAACATCACCGAAGAACTGAACTGGGGCTTGGCCTCGGCGCTGGCCGGGGTGCTGCTGGCCACCGTGCTGCTGTCGCTGTGGCTGTTCAACCGGCTGTTCGGCCTGAACAGCCTGATCAGCGCCAGTTCGGGCAAAGGCAGCAACACCAGCGGGTATCGCCGCACGCCGGGCGGCCGGGTGTCGGTCATGCTGGGCGTGGCGTGCGCGCTGTTCCTGCTGCTGCCCATCGTCGTGGTCATTCCGATGAGCTTCGGCACCACGGAGTTTCCCATCTTCCCGCCGCCCAGCTACGGGCTGCGCTGGTACGAGAACTTCTTCACCGACGGCAAATGGCTGGCCGCGCTGGCCTCCAGTACGCGGATTGCCATCGTGGTGACGCTGCTGGCCACGGTCCTGGGCACCGCCGCCGCGCTGGGCGTCAGCCGGCTGGCAAAGCGCCACCAAGGCTGGCTGGACGCCTTCTTCATCGTCCCGATGTCGGTGCCGGCCATCGTCACGGCGGTCGCGCTGTACTACCTGTTCGCGCCCATCGGCTGGGTCGCCAATTCCATGGCGGTCATCCTGGGCCACACGGTGCTGGCCGCACCTTACGTCTACATCACCATGCGGGCGGCGCTGCGCAGCCTGGACCCCAGCCTGGAGCTGGCCGCGCTGAGCATGGGCGCTTCCTGGCCGACGATGTTCAGGCTGGTCATGCTGCCGGCCCTGATCCCCAGCCTGATCGGCGGCGCCGTCTTTGCCTTCGTCAGTTCGTTCGACGACGTGGTCATGGCGCTGTTCCTGACCACCATCCGCAACCGCACCCTGCCCAAGCTGATGTTCGAGGGCCTGGCCAACGACTTCGATCCCACCGTGATCTCCGCCTCCTGCCTGCTGGTCGGGGCGACGGCGCTGATCCTGCTTGCAAACCTGCTGATCAGCAGGAAGAAGGAACACTGACATGCATATCGCCAACGACATCCTCCCGCAACGCCCGCCGGAACGCCAGGGCAAGGAACTGACGCTTGCCGGCATCCACAAGCGATACGGCGATTCGATTGCGCTGCCCGACGTCGACCTGACCGTGGCGCGCGGCGAGTTCTGCACGCTGCTGGGCGCGTCCGGCTCCGGCAAGACCACGCTGCTCAAGATCATCGCCGGCTTCGAATCGCCGGACGCCGGCATGGTGAAGATCGGCGGGCGCGACGTCACGCATACCCCGATCGCGGACCGCAACATCGGCATGGTGTTCCAGAACTACGCCCTGTTCCCGCACATGAGCGTGTTCGAGAACGTCGCGTTCGCGCTGCGCATGCGGCGCCAGAACGAAGAGGACATCCGCCGCCGCGTAATGGATGCGCTGGACCTGGTGAGCCTGGCGCCGCTGCAGGACCGCAAGCCCGGCGCGCTGTCCGGCGGGCAGCAGCAGCGTGTCGCGCTGGCGCGCGCCCTGGTGTTCACGCCCGACATCCTGCTGATGGACGAGCCGCTGGGCGCGCTGGACAAGAACCTGCGGCAGTCCATTCAGCTGCAGCTGCGCCGGCTGCACCAGGAACTGGGGCTGACCGTGGTCTTCGTCACGCATGACCAGGAAGAAGCCATGAACCTGTCGGACCGCATCGTCATCCTGGAACAGGGCCGCATCGTCGAGGCCGGCTCGCCGGAAAGCCTGTACCGCAAGCCCGCCAGCGCCTTCGTCGCCGGCTTCCTGGGCGAATGCAATTTCCTGCCCGCCAACGACGGCGTGCTGGGCGTGCGCCCCGAACACCTGCGCCTGGGCAGCCGCCTGGCCGGCGCCGATCTGCGCCACGCGGGCAAGGTCGTCGCGTCGACGTTCTGCGGCGTGCACTGGAAAGTCTTCATCGAAGCCTTCGACAAGGTGATCCTGGCCTACGCGCCGCTGGATGTGGACTCGGCCCAGCGCACGCCCGGACAGACGGTCACATGGGGCTTTCATCCGGCCGACGCCATGGAATTCGCCAACGCAGCATGACAACCGACGCGCCAATTTCTTGCGGCGATGCCGCGCCGCGCATCGTGGCGGCGGGCGATCGCACGCTGCTGGTGGAATTTCCCGACCGCATCGACGCCGAGACCAACGCGCGCGTGCTCGCGCTGTCGCAAGCGTTGCGAGGCAGCCTGCGCAAGGTCCGCGGACTCCAGAGCGTGGTGCCGGCGTACCGCTCGCTCGCGGTGGGCTTCGATCCATTGCTGATCGGGCACGACGCCGTTTGCGAGCTGATCGGCCGCAGCCTGCAAGCCAGCGCCTTCGCGCCTGCGCCCGCGCCGCGCCGCTGGGAAGTCCCGGTCTGCTACGGCGGCGCCCACGGCATGGACCTGCAGGCGCTGGCGGATCAGCATGGGCTTGATCCCGCGCGGGTCATCGCCCGGCACACCGCGCCGGTCTACCGGGTCTACATGGTGGGATTCCTGCCGGGCTTCGCGTATCTGGGCGGCCTGGATCCTGCACTGCACACGCCCCGCCGCGCCATGCCGCGCGCGCACACGCCCGCCGGCAGCATCAACATCGGCGGCCAGCAGACGGCCATCGCCTCGGTGCCGGGACCCAGCGGCTGGCACCTGATCGGCCGCACGCCCTGGCGCAGCTTCGATCTGCGCCACGCGGATCCCTTCCTGTTCGAGGCCGGCGACGAGATCGTGTTCACCCCCATCGATGAAGACGAGTTCGAACGCCTTGCCGCCTTGCAGGACGACCCCGCCCGTCGACCGCAACCGCTGCCGGGAGTCGGCCCATGAGCGCGCGCCTGCGCGTCGAGAAGGCCGGCATGCTGACCACGGTGCAGGACCTGGGCCGCCCGGGCTATGAACACATGGGCGTGCCGCCGTCGGGCGCCATGGACCCCGGCGCGCTGCGCATGGCCAATGGACTCGTCGGCAATGCGCCCGGCCTGGCCGCGCTGGAATTCACCCTGCTGGGCGGCGCATTGCAGGTGCTGGAGGCGGACTGCACCATCGCCTTCGCCGGCAGCGCCTTGCTGCACGCCAGCGCCACGGCCGCCTCGCCCGCGCGGGCACTGAGTCCGTGGCAATCCCATTGCGTACCGGCGGGCGCCACCTTGACGATCGGACCGCTGCAACGCGGCGTACGCGGGTATCTGGCCGTCAGCGGCGGCATCGCCGTCGCGCCCGTGCTGGGCAGCGCGTCCACCCTGACGCGTGCCCGGCTCGGCGGCCTGGAGGGCCGTGCGCTGGCGCGCGGCGACGTGCTTGCCACCGGCGACGGCCGGCGCCGTTCGCCGCGTCGCTGGCTGGCTAGCCGCGACATCGGCTGGTTCTATCGGGACGCGCCCATCGGCGTCATCCTCGGTCCGCAGCAGGATCACTTCGCGCCCGCCGAGATCGGCCGATTTCTCGGCGCCACCTATCGCCTGGCGCCGCAGTCGGACCGCATGGGCCTGCGCCTGGACGGGCCGGCCATCGCGCACGCCCGGGGCGCCGACATCATCACCGACCCCATCGCCGCGGGCAGCATCCAGATCCCGGGCGCGGGACAGCCCCTCATTGCCATGAACGACCGCCAGACCACCGGCGGCTACCCCAAGATTGCCACCGTCATCTCGGCCGACCTGCCTCGTCTTGCCCAGATGCGCCCGGGCCAGCCGCTGCGGTTCGAAGCCCTGGACCCGGCCCAGGCCGTGCAGCGCTGGCGCGACTACACGGAATGGGTCCACGCCCGCGAAGACGAACTGCGCGCCGACCCGAACTTTCCCATCTTCCCCCTATTGTTTCCATGATTCCTATGTCTATCATTCATGCCATGGAAAGCCCCCTGCTCAACGCCACGGCCGCCGCCCCCGCCGCCGACGACTCGCGCGACCTGGTCGACGAGGCCTACTCGACCATGCTGGACATGATCCAGCTGGGCCAATTGCCCATCAACCAGCCGCTGCAGGAACGCAACCTGGCCAGCGCGCTGGGCGTGTCGCGCACCCCGCTGCGCGAGGCGATGAGCCGGCTGATCGGCGCCGGCTTCGCCGTGCGCACCGCGCGCGGGCAGCTCATCGTTCCTGAACCCTCGCTGCGCCAGTACCTGGAGATCTTCCAGATGCGCGTGCTGCTGGAAGGCGACGCCGCCGCGGCCGCCGCCACCCGCATGGCGCCGGAGCAGGCCGCGGCCCTCCTGGAGCAGGTCAGCGAGATCCGGCGCCGCAATGAGGCCACCCATGAAGAGAACCATCGGGTCGACAACCTGCTGCACGACAGCATCGCCCAGGCCAGCGGCAACCGGCTGATGGCGCAGACCATCCACGACCTGCGCATCAAGGCCCGCTGCTTCGACCAGAACGGCGCGCCCGAACGGCTGATTCCCGGCTGCGACGAGCACATGGCCGTCCTGCAGGCGATCCTGGACCGCAACCCCGAGGCCGCGCGCGCGGCGATGCAGGCGCACCTGAGCAACGTGCGCGTTGGCCTGGTCGCCCGGCACACCCAGATTTAACCGCTTCCTTTATCCGCATGTCATTCCCCACCCCCAAGCCTCTGCTCATCATCATGAACCCGGTCACGCAGGCCGACCGGGACCAGATCGCCAGACACTTCGAAGTCATCTTCGCCCCGACGCCGGAACAGTATGCGCAAGCCGTCGCCGAGCACGCACCACGCGTCGACGTGGTCATGACCATCGGCGCCATCGGCCTGACTGCAGGCCAGATCGACGCGCTGCCCAACCTGAAGCTGATTTACTCGATGGGTGCCGGCTACGAAAAGATCGACCTGGACCACGCCAGGCGCCGCGGCGTCAAGGTCGCCAACGGCGCGGGCACCAACGACAGCTGTGTCGCCGACCACGCCATGGGCCTGATGATCGCCGTCATCCGCGGCATTCCCCGCCTGGACCAGCTTACGCGGCAAGGCGTCTGGCGGACCCAGCTGCCCCTGCCGCCCAACGTGTCCGGAAAGAAGCTGGGCATCATCGGCCTGGGCGGCATCGGCGAAAAAGTGGCGCTGCGCGCGCAGGCGTTCGAGATGCAGATCGGCTACCACAACCGCCGTCCGCGGCCGGGATCGCCGCACCGCTACTTTCCGTCCGTGAGCGAACTGGCCGGGTGGTCCGACGTGCTGCTCGTCGCCATCCCCGGCGGGGATTCAACCCACCATCTGATCGATGGGGCCGTCCTGGACCAACTTGGCGCCAACGGCTACCTGATCAACATCGCGCGCGGCAGTGTCGTGGACACGGTTGCCTTGGAGCTCGCCCTGCGACAGCGGACCATCGCCGGCGCGGCGCTGGACGTTTATGAAGGCGAACCCGTGCTGCCAGCAGCGCTGGCCGACTTGACCAACCTGGTGCTAACGCCCCACGTTGCCGGCTGGTCGCCCGAAGCCATGCAACTGATGGTGGATAAGTTCCTGGAAAATGCGCGACGCCTGTATGCGGGCGAGCCGCTGATGACGCCGCTGTGAGGCGGTATTTTCCCCGCGAGGGATTTCAAGCGGTCAGGAAGCGCGTGACTTCAGCCCAATCGTTCGTCGACAGGGCGACGTCCTCATAGTCGCCCTCTTCCTCGTCATAACGGGAAACACAGAAGCGCTGGCTTCTGCCGGATTCGCGGTCGGCATAGTTGGCGTAGTCGATAAACACCTTCAAACCGCGTTCCTTGTTCTCGAACGAAGGCGCTGCATCGATGTAACTCGACGAGTCGAAGTACCCTTCGGGAAGGGTAGGCAGGGTTGTAACGTCGTAGTCGGGAAATTCGCGACGCAGTCGGTCAAGGTTCATAAGGAAAGCATGTGGTGGCTGAAAGCATGACATTTTACGTTGCTCAGTATCGGCCGCCACAATGCCCCCCGAAACGTCGTTGGGATCCGGCTACTCCAAAGTAGCTTCTCCCCGCATCATGGCCGGCCAGCCGCGGCAATGACGATTTCCACGCGGCGATTCTTGGCTCGTCCTTCGGGTGTCGCATTGCTGGCCACGGGCCGCGCTTCGCCAAAACCCTGTGCCGAGATCGAGTTGGACGGAACTCCCTTGGAAATCAAATAGCGAGTCACTTCGTCGGCGCGCGCCGAGGACAGCTCCAGGTTGGAGGGGAACCGCGACCGCAGTTCCGGACCGATGGGTTCGTTGTCGGTGAACCCTTGGACGACCACCTGTTGACCTGGCAGGTTGGACAGCGTGGGCGCAATCTTGGTGAGCGTCTGTTCGCCCTTTGCACTGAGTCGCCACCCGCCTTCTGGGAACAGGATCTCGTTCACCATCGTGACTTTCAGCTCATTCTGCATTCGCGAAATCTGCACCTGATCGGCACTCAACTCCGTCGAGAGCTTCTGGTTCAGGGCCTCGTACTCCGCCGCAAGTTGCGCTTCTTTGTCGTAGGTGTGTTTTGTTACGCATCCCGAGACCACCAGCATCGCGCACAGCATCAAAGCCAAATGGGGTAGCTTCATGTCGATTCTCCGTCAGGTTGAAATCCGGCAGAAGGGCCAGCCCCCTCTGCCGGTGCAATGCCCAGGAATGCGGACATCAGTTGCCGGTCGGCAATGAAAGCTTGAAGCCGTCCTTGGCCAGGCTTTCCCGGATGTACTGGAACCGCTCATATGCGGACAACGTCAGCGGCCCGTCATAGCCTTCGCTCTGCATCTTGCGGGGCGGGTAGTCGATGTAGGTCTTCATCAGCGGAGCGACGGCATCGTTGACCATGACCATCGTCCAGGTCCGCTCGGTGACGTTGCTCATGAAGATGTCATAGCGCTCCTGCGGATCGGCCCACAGGTCGAATACCTGCGGCACGGTCGCGACATAGGACTCCGGTCCCTTCCAGCCCAGGTTCGTGTCCACCGCCAGTCCGCCTGTCACCGCGCCATCGTCACCGCGCAGATTGAACACGGCCTTGTAATTCGCGACGCGCACCGCTCCGGGTGACAACTCGTTCTCGGTGAAATAGAACCAGGACTTGCGATCGCACTTCCCGGTACCGAACAGAACAGGCGACATGTCGTAGCTGTCAAAGATGATGGGCTTGTTCTCGCGATCGTTCACGGGCAGCTTCACCCCAGCCAAGGCCGCGAATGTCGCCATCAGGTCCAGGCCGCCAACCAGGCTGTGATCCTTGGCGCCGGCCGCGATCTTGCCCGGCATCCACGCGATGGCCGGCACCCTGTTGCCGCCTTCGCGCACGGTGCCCTTGGTGCCG
The DNA here is from genome assembly GCF_900108985.1 of Achromobacter sp. NFACC18-2. Classification (NCBI taxonomy): domain Bacteria; kingdom Pseudomonadati; phylum Pseudomonadota; class Betaproteobacteria; order Burkholderiales; family Alcaligenaceae; genus Achromobacter; species Achromobacter sp. NFACC18-2. Next base: position 39,416 of record NZ_FNYM01000025.1, read on the forward strand.
CGCAGCGGCGTGTAGCCCGCGTCGGGGTAGACGTCCTGCCAGGCGCCGTTGTCCGTCGTGTAAAACACCAGCGTGTTCTTATCCAGGCCCAACTCACGAATCTTGTCCATGATGCGCCCGATGCGTGCGTCCAGCTCCACGACCGAATCCGCGTATTTGCTCTTGGACAGGGACTTGTGGATGTAGTCCGGATCCGGCATGTTGGGCTGGTGCACCTTCATGAAGTTGATGCTCATGAAGAACGGCTGCTCCGACTTCGCGTTGCGCTCCAGGTAGTCGAGCGACGCCTTTTCGACGTAACGGTCGAAGAACGGAATGCCGACGACGCCTTCGCGGCCGTTCACCACCGGCGTATCGACGTACTGGCCGTTGATCTTGAACTCCTCGCGCGGCTTTTCACCCGCGTTGCCGGACAACGCCCCCTTTGTGACCCGCTGGAACATTTCGCGGACGTCGGCAGGCATGTCCGGGAACCACGTCGGATCCGCGTAGGTGTAGGCATTCAGGTGATACAGGCCCGCGTACTTCATTTCGTCGTAGCCCTGGGCATTGGGCAGGGCGTAGTCCGCTTCACCCAGGTGCCATTTGCCGGTGAAGAACGTCTTGTAGCCAGCCGTCTTCAGCACCGAGCCGAGCGTCCATTCCGCAGCGGGCAAGCCGCCGCCCTGGCCTTGGAAAGCCACGGTCGTCATGCCGCTGCGGTTGGGAATGCGCCCGGTCTGCATTGCGGCGCGGCCGGGCGTGCAGCTCGGTTGCGCGTAAAACGAGAAGAAGGTCATGCCTTCGCTCGACAGCCGGTCGATGTTGGGCGTGGGCATGCCGCGCCCGGTGCCTCCGCCATAGGGGCCGAGATCGCCCAGGCCGGTGTCGTCGGACACGAGCAGGATGATGTTGGGTTTGCGCGGGTCCTGCGCGGCAGCCGGTGCGCAGATTGCCGCGCCAGCCAGGAAAAGAACCGCGGCGCCGCATGTGAGAGTTCGCTTAGTCGCCATCTTCAACTCCGCTGTGTGAGAGTTAAATCAACCGCACGAATCTGCATACCGCGCGGTTCACATTGGCCTACGCACTGGGGGGGGGAAACTCAAGCCCGTGCAGACGTGGCGCCCGAGGACTCGATCGGTAGTACTGTTCATCGTCGCTTTGATCATGTCAATGGAAATTTCCGACGCCCAAGGACTTTTCGCGCGACTGGTTCAGCGTGACCGGAGCCTCTGCACTGTCCGGTCATTCGAGGTATACGAACGATGGCCAGCGATGCCGGATGGGGCGTGCGGAATTCGGCGTACTGCAAATTGAGTATGGCGGCCCACAGGATTTGAGCCTTAGCTTGGTTGCCACGTTTGCAAACCGCGGGGGAGACCCCGCGGGCAAATGGCGAAGCATCTGGGCGAGCTGACATCAGGCACATGATGCGATGGCTACCCCAGTCGCCCCTCGTTCAATTGCGCAACGTGATGATCGTCCAACCTTCAATCCATGGCGAGCCTCACAGGTAGCTCGCCCTATCTCATGAGGCGTTCAATGACCACAAGGCGGGATTTTCTAGGCTCAAGCGCACTTGCCGCGCTGACTGGTGCGACGATTTTTTCCCCTTCTGGTCAGGCGCAAAGCAGGGCGGACGATCCGCGCTTCTTTGAAGCGAAGGACATTGCCGAGGCGGGGTTCATCTATGGCCTGCCTATCGTGATGAACTATGCGGTCATGTATGAGTACGCGGTCGATCGCGATTCGGGGCAGTTCAAGGCGCCTTTCAATCAGATCAAGAACGAGCCCAACGTCTTCACCTACAAAGACACGGCGATCGTCACGCCAAACAGCGACACGCCCTATTCCTTTGTCTGGATGGATCTGCGAGCGGAACCGGTGGTGCTGTCGGTGCCGGCGGTTGACGCGAACCGCTACTACTCGGTCATGCTGTGCGACGGCAATACCTATAACTATGGCTATATTGGCACCCGCGCTACCGGGAACGAGGCCGGTGACTACCTCGTCGTCGGTCCCGACTGGACAGGCAGCACGCCGGCAGGCATCAAGCAGGTTTTCCGTTCCAGCACCCAGTTCTCTCTGGCGGGCTACCGCACCCAACTTTTCGGGCCGTCCGATCTGGACAACATCAGGAAGGTGCAGGCTGGATACAAGGTGCAGATGCTATCGACCTACCTGAACCAACCGCCGCCCCGCGCCACACCGGTCAACTTCCCCAAGATCGACAAGGCGCTTGCCAAGACCGAGTTCTTCGAATTTCTCGATTTTGCGCTGCAGTTCGCGCCCCCTCAATCGAACGAGATGGAAATCCGCGCGCAGCTTGCGCGAATCGGCATCGGACCCGGGAAGACATTCCATTTCAGGGATTTGCCGCCGGAAAAAAAGCTGGAGATCGCGCTTGGCATGAAAGAAGGCCAGCGCAAGGTTGACGAAGCCGTTGCCCATACAGGAAAGGCCATCAATGGCTGGCGGGTAAGCGGTCTGCCGGGCGATAGCGCCCACTATGCGGGCGATTGGCTGAAGCGCGCCGTCGCGGCTCAAGCGGGCATTTATGGCAATGATCCGGAAGAGGCGACTTATCCTTTTACTCGCGTGGATATCAACGGGCAGGAAATCGACTGCAGCAAACACGATTACACGCTGACGTTTCCCGCTGGAGATCTGCCCCCGGTAAATTCGTTCTGGTCCCTGACGATGTATGACGGCAAGTCTCAACTGCTGATTCAGAACCCGATCAATCGCTACCTGATCAATTCACCCATGGTTCCCGCCATGAAGACCAATGCGGACGGGTCGCTAACCATCTACATCCAGAACAAGAGCCCTGCCGGCGACAACCAGGCCAATTGGCTGCCGGCGCCGAACGGACCCGTTTATCTGGTGATGCGGCTCTATTGGCCAAAAACGACGCCGCCTTCGATCCTGCCTGTGGGAGAAGGCACGTGGCAGCCGCCTGGGCTCAAGCGTGCGGTTTCATCCACTTGAGGCATGGTGGGCGATGAAGTTCGGCCGGCGTCCCCATGCGCGTCCAAGCGCATGGCCCGGCGCATCGCCCGCCCCTATCTGCCCACCGTAGCCGCAGTCGGCAATACAAACCCGGGCGGCACATGCGACCACGGGTAGCCCTTCAGGCCCATCTCGTACGCCGTGTCATAGAGCGACCGCATGTATTCCGTGTCGAACTCTTCTTTATGCGGCGCCCGAAAGCTTGATGGAATGAACGCCAGGTTGAACTCGACATCATCGCGATGCGCCGTCGTGTAAATGCGGTAAAGGTCGCCAATACCCTGGCTTTGAATCATGGACACGACCGCGCGAGCGGCGATGCTCATCGTGGCGCGCTGCACTTGCATCCAGTCTGCATCGAGTCGTGCGTTGCGGACAATATAGAGTTTGCGTTCGCGCGTGATGCCGATCATGGCGGTCTCCTGCGCCAAGCGCAGTGAGACGGGGTAGGCGAATACCTGCGCCACGACGCCGCCATCGACGTGCATTTCCTGGTAGCGCGCTCCACCGGCTTCCACGTCGATCATCATTGGCGGAAAGGCCCCTGGAATCGACGTCGAGGCGACCATGACCTTCACGAACAGGTCCAATGCCGCCGGACCGCCGTACGTTGCGATCTTGCCCATATCCCAGATGACGCCACGGCCTGAATCGAGGTTCGTCGTGCCGATCAAGAGCAGGCGGCCCTTGGCGTATTCGGCGGCGATCTCCTTGAGGAGTTCGTCGGTGACGAATTTTCGGGTCAGGCCCAGGAGCGGCCGGTTGTCCGCCATCGCGTCGCTCAACACGCCGCCCAGCAGGCTGCGCTTCTCCAGCACGTCGCTGGGAGAAGTCATCGTGTAGACCTGCTTTAGCGTGGCGTCGTATTTCTTGCCCAAAAAAGCGAACGGGGCAATGAGCGCGCCCGTGCTGATACCGGTCACCAGCTTGAACTCCGGCCGGGTTCCTGTTTCGGTCCATGCGTTCAACAAGCCCGCCGCGAAAGCGCCGTTGTCGCCGCCGCCGGAAATCGCAAGGAATACCGCGGGTCCCAGCGCGCCCGTATGTCCCTGCTGAGCAAGGTAAGCCTGTTCTCTTTTCAACGCCTCGTATCCCGCTTGGGCCAGCCCCGGCGCACTGGCGGCGATAAAGTAGCGCACGCCAGGCATCCCGGGGATTTCAGCCTTATCGACGACTTCGTGGGGAACCGCTTGCAGGCGCGGCGGCGCGGTTATGCACCCCTGCAGGGCAAGCCCGACCGTCATGAAAAGGACGAGGCTGATCGCGGGGCGAATGTTCCCCCTGATGGCGACCCGCGTTCTGAACAAGCTCACGAAGAATCCGCGCATGGTTTTCGCCCTTTCGCCCAGGAAGTTGCTCGACAAAGGCCAAGCCCCCTGCGTGTTGAGCCGAAATCGTCAGCCGCGCCCGCGCAGTGCGACCGCCATCGCATCCAGCGCGTACCCGATACTCTGGAGGACTTTGGCGGTGGCGGTGCGCGTGAACTCGTCGGACGCGGCTTTCATGAATGCAGCCATCAATTCCGGATGTGCCTTGGCGTAGCCGTCACCGAAGATTGAATCGATCTGGGTTTCCGCTGTCCGCATATAGCTCTCCGCGCGCTTTTCGGCCAGGATGTACAACGTGTCGAGGTTGGCTTCAATGAATTCAGACATGACGGGCTCCAATGACGACAGTCGGCAGCTACCAGCCTGGGTTGGTGCGCTTGGTGAAGTCAGCGTAGACCAGCCGGCATCGTGGAAATTGACATTGGTCAACATACCCGGTGGCCGATGTCTGATCGTTACCAGCGCCGCGCCATTGCGCAGCCCGGGCAGGCGGTTGCGGAGGCAACGGCCTGCCCGGACGCGGCGAGCCATCCGTCAGAGCTTGGCCACGGATACCTCCGTGGCCTTCACGAAGGCGAGCACCTCGGTGCCGACTTGCAGGTCCAGCTCTTTGACGGAGCGCGTCGTGATCACCGAGGTGACGATACCCCCAGGCGTGTCGATCTCGACCTCGGAAACGACGGACCCGAGCACGATCTCGCGGATCTTGCCGCGGAACTGGTTGCGGGCATTAATGGATTGAATGGCCATGCGTAACTCCTGTAACGCAACGGGATCGCGTGGTGTGGTGGCCTGCCGACATCGACAGACACGAAAAATCCTGGGGTGCGGCTTTCTTCCTGGTCTCTTCCAGCCAGCCTGCGCCCGCCCATGGCACAGGGCCAATGGCGAAAGGCAAGGCGGCCCAGCACGACACCGGTTGGCGCGCCCACTTCACCCATTCGCGCCGGCGGATACGCCGAACACGGCGGCGCAGCGCCGCCCAGGCCGCGCCGATACGCGCATTGACCCCCTGGCCTGCCCCGGCGCTCATCGGGCCGTCCCGCACAGGCGGATGTCCTGCGCGCCAGCGCGTTCGAGTTGGGCCACGAGCTGCAGCTCCCAATCGAGGTAGGCGCGGAATCCCGCATTGCGCGCGGCCACATCGTCCAGCAGATACGGGCTGATGTCCTGGTCGTCATCGCCCGTCAGCACCCCCGCCGCGCCGCTGTCCAGCCCGAGGCCCGCGGCCTGCCATGCGCGGGTGCCGCCTTGGAGCGCATGCACGGCCGGCGCATGCGCGTCGCGCCGCAGTTGCCACTGGAGTTCGGCGGCCACGCTTTGCGCCAGAACGCCGTCCTCTGACACGATCACCACACGCCGCGCCCGCTCGCTGGCAAGCAGCGCGGGTAGCCGGTCGGGCGCGGCGTAGCGGGCGCCCGGCACGTGGCCACGCACATACGACTGCCGGCGGTCCACGTCGTACACCAAGGTGTCCGCGGCCGCCAGCCAGGCCTCAAGCACCGGCGCCCGCACCACCGGTGCCGGGTCGCGATGACGCAGCACGCGCACGCGCTCGGCGCCGCTCTCGAGCGTCACGCTGCGGGCGGGCTCGCCCGGCGCTGCGGCCTGCGGCGCCAGCGGCGCGGCAAACAGGTAGACCTCTACCGCGCCCAGTTGCCGCAGCCAGGCCGCCGTGGTCAAGGCGCGCACGCCGTCGTGGTCGGCCAGCACCACGCGCGCGCGGCGCGTGCCCACATATTCGTCGGTGGCCTGCACGAGCTGACCGCCCGGCGCCCAGCGCCAGCCCGGCAAGTGGCCGGACTCGTATTCTTCCCGCGTACGCACATCGAAGCGATACAGGCTGCGCTCGCCAGCAGCGGCGTCGGCCTCGAACGCCGCCAGCCGCGCGGCATCGATGTAGTCCACGCCGGCAGCCGCGATCACGGCCCGCGCCCGTTCGCGCGCTTGCGCGAGCGAGGCTGGCCCCGGCTCGGCCAATGCGGCCTGGCGCCCGTAGGCGAGCTCACGGCCGGACAGCAGCCATTCCATCGTGCCATTTTTGAGCGACGCGACCTTGTTGGGAATGCCGGCGTCGATGAGCGTCTGCGCGCCCACGATCGAACGGGTCCGGCCCGCGCAATTCACGACCACGAAGGTCTTCGGGTCGGGTGCAAGCTCGCCGATGCGATAGACGAGCTCGGCGCCCGGCAGGCTGTGCGAGAACGGCAGGGTGAAATGGTTGAACTCTTCGGGGGTGCGGCTGTCGACGACGACGATGTCCTCGCCGGCCGCGACGCGCGCCGCCAGTTCGTCCACGTCGATCCAGGGCGTGTGCTTCTCGTGCTCGATCACCTCGCCGAACGCCTTGCTGGGCACGTTGGTGCCCCAGAACACTTCACGGCCATCCGCTGCCCAGCCGCGCGTGCCGCCCGCGAGCACGGCCACGTCGGTGTAGCCCAGCCGGGTAAGCTTGCCCGCCGCCTCGTGGGCCAGCGATTCGTCTTCGTCCACCACCACGATGCGCGTGCCGCGCCGCGGGACCAGCCGGTCGATGCGCTGCTCGATGCGCCAAAGCGGGGCATTGGCGGCTTCGAGAATGTGCCGCTCGGCATAGCGGCCCGCTTCCCGCACGTCCAGCAGGGCGATCTCGGCCGTGCCGCGCAGCGCGCGCTCCAGTTCGTCCGCGCTCACGCGGGCATGGAAAATCGCGGCCGGTGGACCGAACGTGCGATAGGCGCCGCCCGCGGTGCTCTCGAACACCACCCGGCCCGGCAGGCGGTCCAGCGCCAGGCCGTAGAAGTGCAGGTGCGCGCCGGCGGCGCTGCCGATCAGCTCGATCGTGTGCACGTCGTCAGGCTGCAGCACGATCGACGAACCCTGTGCCACGTCGACGCGCCGCACGTGCGTGAGCACGTCGCGGCCCGGCTCGGCGCCCGGCGTGCGCGCGTAGACCTCGTTGCGTTCTTCTCCCCGCACGCCAGCGATGATGGCCCATGTCGTGTGGTCGTGCGGCGGCTGCGCCTTGCCGGCTTCGCCCAGCGACAGGTAGAGCGCGTAGGCGCCATCCGTGTCCTCGGCCAGGCGATAGATCGTGCCCGGGCGCTCAGGATGCAGCGCGAAACTGCTGGCGTCGAATAGTTCGGTGCGCGCGGCCAGCCCGCGCAGCAAGGCGGCGGCGGCCTCCAACTGACTGGGCGTGGCGCGAGCCGGATCGGGCAATACGGCGCGCACGCCGGCGATGAAGGCGGCGACGGCGCGCGCCCGCTGGGTCTGGACGGCAAGCTTGGCGGTGGGCGGCAGTTGAGTCATGAAGGTTCCATTTCGGTACAAGCCCGGACTGACGCCACGGGCGGGATGGCAACCAGACTACGTCGGTCCGCGAGGCCGCGGCAACGCAGAAAACCGACTATCCATATGCGGCATGCCGCCCTGCCCGCCCCGAATAACCACATGCGAAAAACGACGTTCCCCGCAACGGCGCGGCTGCCTAGCATCGTGGCCTTCCCGATCGTCCGAGCAACACGCTCGCGGCGTCACTGGACTTCACGAACAGGATTCCCCATGTCCGCACAACCTCAAGCGCCTGCACCGCGGCGCGCCGCCATCCGGGTGGCCGTCGACGTCGGAGGCACCTTCACCGACATCGTGCTCGAACGGGGCGACGTGCGCCACTCCGCCAAGTTGCTCACGACCCCGGCCGCACCCGAACAGGCGGTACTCGCAGGCATCGGCGAACTGCTCGCCACCGCCTCGCTCACCTGGGCGGACGTCGACCGCCTGGTGCTGGGCACCACGCTCGCGACCAATGCGCTCATCGAACGCAAGGGCGCGCGCACCGCCCTGATCACCACCGCCGGATTTCGTGACCTGGTCGAAATCGGCCTGGAGGATAGGTATGCGCAATACGACATCTTCCTGGACAAACCGCAGCCGCTCGTCCCGCGCGACTGGCGTCACGGCGTGGCCGAACGCGTGGATGCCCAGGGCCGCGTGCTGACGCCGCTGGACGAGGACGCCGTCCGCGCGCTGGCCGGGCGCCTGCGCGACGATCGCATCGAGAGCGTGGCCGTCTGCCTGCTGCACAGCTACGCCCATCCCGCGCACGAACGCCGCATCCGCGACATCCTGCGCGACGAACTGCCCGATCTGTGGATCTCGTTGTCCTCCGATGTGTGCGCCGAGATCCGCGAATATCCCCGGCTGTCCACCGTGTGCGCCAACGCTTACGTGCAGCCGCAGGTGTCAGGCTATCTGCGGCGTTTCGAGGACGCCGCGCGTGAACGTGGATTGCGCGCCGAACCCTTCCTGATGACGTCGGGCGGCGCCATCGCCACCCTGCGCACCGGGGTGGAAGAACCGGTGCGGCTCGTGGAATCCGGCCCGGCCGGCGGCGCCATCCTCGCCCAGCACATCGCCGAGCAGATCGGCGCGGCGCGGGCGCTGTCCTTCGACATGGGCGGCACCACCGCCAAGATCTGCTATATCGACAACTACCAGCCTCAGATCAGCCGCAGCTTCGAGTTCGGCCGCGTTCACCGCCATCTGAAGGGCTCGGGCCTGCCGATCCGCATCCCCGTGATCGAGATGATCGAAATCGGCGCGGGCGGCGGCTCGATCGCCCGGGTCAATCACCTGGGCGTGATCCAGGTCGGGCCGGACAGCGCGGGCTCCACCCCGGGTCCGGCCGCATACGGTCTTGGCGGCCAGCATGCCACGGTGACCGACGCGCATGCCGTGCTGGGCACGATCACCCCCGAACGCTTCGCCGTGGGCAAGGTGTCGCTGGACCCGGCGCTGGCGAAAATCGCGGTGCAGGCCCACCTGGCGAGGCCCGCCCAATTGACCGGCCCCGAAGCCGCTCAGGCGGTGGTCGACGTGGTCACCGAGAACATGGCGAATGCGGCGCGCGTACATGCGACCGAACTGGGCAAGACGGCCGACGAGCACACGCTGATCGCCTTTGGCGGCGCCGCGCCGCTGCACGCCGCGCAGCTCGCCCGCAAGCTCGGCATCGCCACCGTGATCGTGCCGCAATCGGCGGGCGTCGGCTCGGCCGTCGGCTTCCTGTGGGCGCCTATCGCCTACCAGGCGGTGCGCAGTCTCCACCAGCGCCTGGATCGCATCGAATTGCCGCTGGCCACGCGGCTGCTGGACGAACTTACGGCCCAGGTGGAAGCCGTGGTGCGCCGCGCGGCGCCCGGCGAGCCCATCGCGATCAAGCGCCAGGTCTACATGCGGTATGCCGGCCAGGGTCACGAGATCGCGATCGACCTCGCCGCCGGCGCTTTCGACGCGGCGGCCGCCCGCGCCCTGGGCGAACAGTTTGCGCAGCGCTACGCCCAGATCTATGGCCGCAGCCTGCCGCACGTACCGGCCGAAACGGTGAGTTGGTCGGTCGCGGCGCAGGCGGGAACGCGCCGGGCCATCGCGGCCGACGTGATCGACGCGGCCGGCCCCAAGCCCGCGACGCCGGCGGGCCAACGCACGCTCTACGACTTCGCTGCCGCGCGCTGGCGGGACGTGCCCGTGTACGAACGCAACGCGCTCGCGCCCGACCAGATCGTGCGCGGGCCCGCGCTCGTCGTCGAAGACGAGACGACGACCCACGTGCCCGATGGCTTCGTGGCCCATCGCAGCCCACAGGGATCGCTCGTGCTGCAAGATCAGCAACGCGTTCCCGCCACGCCTACCCCGCTTCTGGAGACCACGGCATGACGTCGACTTCCCCATCCTCCGACGCGCGCTCGCGCATCCGTCATCAGCTTGCCTGGAACCGGCTGCTCTCGGTCGTGGAAGAGCAGGCGCAGGTGTTGATCCGCTCGGCCTTCGGCACCGCCACGCGCGAAGCGGGCGACCTCTCGGCCGGCGTGTTCCTGCCTGATGGCCGCATGATCGCGCAGGCCGTGACAGGCACCCCAGGCCATGTGAACGCCATGGCCGAATCGGTGAAGCACTTCCTGCGCGTGTTCCCGGCCGAGACCCTGCGCGAAGGCGACGTTCTGCTCACGAATGATCCCTGGAAAGGCACGGGCCACCTGTTCGACATGACCATGGTGTCCCCCGTGTTCCATGGCGCACGCCTGGTCGCGCTGTTTGCCTCGACGCTGCATGTGATCGACATCGGGGGCATCGGCAGCAGCGCCGACGGCCTGGAGGTCTATCACGAAGGGCTGTTCCTGCCCATCGTGAAGCTGTTTCACGCCCATCAGGCCGATCCGGGCGTATTCGCGATCATTCGCGCCAACGTGCGCGAGCCGGAGCAAGTCGAAGGCGACCTCTACGCGCTGGTCGCCTGCAACGAAGTCGGCGGGCGCCGGCTCAAGGACCTGCTGCGCGAATTCGAGCTGGACGACCTGGAGGCGCTGGGCAACACCATCATCGAACAATCGCGTGCGGCCATGCTGCATGCCATCGCGGCCTGGCCGCAAGGCAGCTGGTCCCATCGCCTTACCATCGACGGCTATGACGCGCCGATCGATCTTGCCGCGCGCGTCACGGTGGAGCCAGGCCGCATCCTGGTGGATTTCGACGGGACCTCGCCGCAGGTGGCGCGCGGCATCAATGTGGTGAAGGCCTATACCGACGCCTATACCTCCTTCGGCATCCGCTGCCTGATCGGCCCCGACGTGCCGAACAACGCGGGATCGCTATCCGTCGTGCAGGTGAGCGCGCCCGAGGGCTCCATTCTCAACGCGCGCTTTCCGGCTGCCGTGACGGCGCGCCACATCATCGGCCAGATGCTGCCTGACGCGGTCTTCGGCGCACTGCGCCAGGCGCGGCCCGACCAGGTTCCGGCCGAGGGCAGTTCCTCGCTGTGGAACCTGCATCTCGTCGGCGGAGAGCCGCTCGCGGAGGCAAGCGCTGGCCAGAACGACGCGCTCATCGCGGGCCAACGCTTCAACGCCGTGAGCTTTTCCACGGGCGGAACCGGCGCCCGGCCCGGCAAGGACGGTCTGTCGGTGACGTCCTACCCGAGCGGCGTACGCAACGTTTCGATCGAGATCCTGGAGGCCGCCAATCCGCTCGTGTTCGAGCGCAAGGAGTACCGCACCGACTCGGGCGGACCGGGCGCGCAGCGCGGCGGGCTGGGACAGACCATCGCGGTCCGCCACGCCGACCCCGCCGCGGCCATGATCATCGCGGCCGCCTTTGACCGCGTCGTCCATCCCGCGCGCGGCGCGCTGGGCGGTCATGACGGCGCGCCCGGTCGGCTGGGGCTGGCGTCGGGCGCGGCGCTGCGGGCCAAGGGCCGCCAGCTGATCCCCGCCGGCGACACGCTGGTGGTGGAAACCCCGGGCGGCGGCGGCCTGGGCGATCCGGCCACGCGCGATCCCGCCTTGCTGCACGACGACCGGCGGCTCGGCCTGGTCAGCGCCGAGCAAGCGCGCGGCAGCTATCTCGCCTCTTGAATGCCCGCCGCCGCGACGCGCGCGGCGGCGTCTCCCTATCGACTTTCGCACCCCTACACACCATGAAACTTTCTCGCCGTACCCTTCTTGCCGCCGCGCTCGCCACGGCCCTCGCCGCGCCGCTCGCCCTTCCCGGCGCCGCCCTGGCCCAGGAATCGGCCAAGCCTCAAGGCGGCACGCTGACCTTGCTGCTGCCTTCGGAACCCACGGCGCTCGTCACCGTGGGCAACGTCGCCACGCCGATCCTGAGCGTGAGCGCAAAGGTTACCGAAGGCCTGCTCAAGTACGACTACGACCTGACGCCCCAACCGCAACTGGCGACCGCATGGACCGTCAGCCCGGACGGGACCGTCTACACGTTCACGCTCCGCCAGGGCGTGCGCTGGCACGACGGCAAACCCTTCACATCGGCCGACGTGGCGTATTCGCTCAATCTGCTCAAGAAAATCCACCCGCGCGGCCGCAACACTTTCGCCAACGTGACCGCGATCGAGACCCCCGACGACCATACGGTGGTGCTGCGCCTGTCCAAGCCCGCGCCCTACCTGATCCGCGCGTTCGTGGCCACCGAAACGCCGATCGTGCCAAGGCATGTGTACGAGGGCACCGACCCGCTCACCAACCCGGCCACCGCCGCCCCGATCGGCACGGGGCCGTTCAAGTTCAAGGAATGGGTCCGGGGCAGCCACATCGTGTACGAGCGCAATCCCGACTACTGGGACAAGCCCAAGCCCTACATCGACCGGCTGATCGTGCGCGTGGTCGCGGATCCCGCCGCCGCGGCGATCGCCTTCGAGACGGGCACCGCCGATCTCGGCTACCGCACGCCCGTGCCGCTGGCAGACCTGGAACGTCTGCGCAAGGTGCCGAGCCTGCGCTTCGAGACCCTGGGCAACAGCTACTCCTACAACGTGACCCGGCTCGAATTCAACCTCGACAACCCCTACTTCAAGAACGAGAAGGTGCGCCAGGCCGTCGCGCACGCGATCGACCGCAACGTCATCCTGAAGGTCGTGAACTATGGCGTCGGCCAGGTCGCCTACTCGCCCATCGCGCCGGGCTTGAAGACGTACAACGATCCCACGCCCACCCCCTACCCCTACGACCTGAAGCGCGCCAATGCGCTGCTCGACGAAGCGGGCTTTCCGCGAGGCGCCAACAACGTGCGCTTCTCGGTGCCGCTGGATTTCAACCCCATCGGCGCGGACGGCGCGCGCCTGGCCGACTACCTGCGCACGACGCTCGGCCGCGTGGGCATCGCCGTGAACGTGCGCGCGCAGGACGCGTCGGCCTTCATCAAGCGCGTCTACACCGATCGCGACTTCGCTTTCACGACCAACGGTGCAAGCAATCTCTTCGATCCGACGGTCGGCGTGCAGCGGCTGTACTGGTCCAGGAACTTCATCAAGGGCGTGCCCTTCTCCAACGGCACGCACTACAACAATCCGAAGGTCGATGCGCTGCTCGAAGCGGCGGCTGTCGAGAACGATCCCGCCAAGCGCGTCGCGCTCTTTACCGAATTCCAGCAGATCGTGGCGCGCGAGGTGCCCGACCTCAACCTCTACCAACCCGAATTCATCACGATCGCGAATCAGCGCGTGCACGATCATTCGCTGACCGCCGATGGCGTGGAATCGAACCTGGCCGACGTGTATCTCGATCCGCCGGCCAAGCGTTGAGGGCAGGCAGGACCGGGCCCGCGCCGCGCAACAGGCGCGGGCCCGGATTCCCGCTTACTCGCCTATCCCTTCGCCCCGCAGGGCGCTTTCGACGAGGGTCTGGGTCAGCGTGGGCACGAACAGTTCGATGAAGTGGTAGGCGTAGCCGCGCAGCCAGGCGCCGCGGCGCGCCGCAAGCCGGGTGAGGTTGATCTCGAACAGATGACGCGCGTCGATGGCCGTCAGGCGCGTATCGCGCTCGGCATCCCAGGCCACCGAGGCCACGATGCCCACCCCCATCTCCAGCTCGACGTAGGTCTTGATCACGTCGGCGTCCATCGCGGTCATGACGATGTCCGGCGTGATCCCCGCGCGGGCGAACGCCTCGTCGATATGGGCCCGCCCCGTGTAACCGTGGCCGTACGTGATGATGGGATAGGCGGCAAGCTGCGATAGCGTGGGCGCCACCGTGTTGGCCAGCGGATGGTGCGGCGGCACGATGATGCTGTGCGTCCATCGGTAGCAAGGCAGATTCACGAGGCCGGGATAGTCGGCCACGGCTTCGGTCGCCACGCCGATATCGGCCTCGCCTTCGAGCAGCATCTCGGAAACCTGCTTGGGCGAACCCTGGTGCAGATGCAGCACGACCTCCGGATAGCGCGCGCGAAACTCCTTGATCACCGGCGGCAGCGCATAGCGCGCCTGCGAGTGCGTGGCGGCGATGGAAAGCACGCCGGTGGTCGCGCCTGCGTACTCCGCGCCAGCCTGACGGATGTTGTCGGCCGCCTGCAGGATCTGTTCCACCAGCGGCAGGATCAGTTCGCCCGGCGGGGTCAGGCCGATCAGCCGCTTGCCCGATCGCACGAAGATGTCGACGCCGACCTCCTCCTCGAGTTCGCGGATCTGGCGGCTCACGCCCGGCTGCGAGGTGTGCAGGCTTTCGGAAACGTCGGTCAGGTTGAAATCGCGGCGCACCGCTTCGCGCACGGAGCGCAATTGCTGGAAATTCATGGGGAGGTCATCCGGGGTGGCGGCGTCAACCCAGCAAGGCAAGCTGGTTGCCGCTGGGGTCCTTCACGTACATCACGCGCTGCGGCGCGTCCGCCGCCGAACAGACGGGATGATGGCCGGCCGCGTGCAGGCGGTCGCGCACGGCGTCAAAGGCGTCGGTGCGCAAGGCCAGGTAGTCCGCCTTCACGCCCGGCGTCAGGGTGGACACCGGCGACAACGAAAGCGTGGCATTGCCCAGCGCGAAGGCGAGGCGGGCGCCTCCCGCGCTGCTTACCTCGTTCAGCCCGAGGATGTGGCGATAGAACTCGCGTATCGCGCCGGCCTGCCGGGCGAGAAACGAGAGCTGGACGGACTCGATGGACAAAATGGAGGACATGCCTGGATTCCTGCTGCTGAACCAGGCACATGATAGGCACGCACCCCCATGAAAAACAAAGAGGAAGTAATCGTGTCTACATGAGCGCGAGGCTTAAGGACGGGGCCGTCTTTGCATATAGCGCCGGGCCGGGGTCGGCCCGTGCGCTCAGGCGCTCAGGCGCAGGCGCTCGCGCACCGCCGCGAACGCCTGCTCGAGGTCGGCGATCAGGTCGGCCGGATGCTCCAGGCCCACGTGCAGGCGCACCGCGCTGCGCCCGCCCGCCCAGCCCGTGTGCTCGGCCAGGCGCTGCGGCGCGGCCTCGAGCGCCAGGCTCTCGTATCCGCCCCACGACGCGCCGATTGAAAAGTAGCGCAGCGCATCCACGAACACGCTCGCCGCGCGCGGATCGCGCTGCGCGAACGAGAACGTCAACAGGCCATTGGCGCCGCTGAAATCGCGTCGCCAGAGCGCATGCCCCGGATCCTGAGGCAGCGGCGGATAGAACACCTGCGCGACGTCCGGATGCTGCGCCAGGTGATGGGCCACGTCGGTCGCATTGACCTGATGGCGCGAGAGCCGCACGTCCAGCGTGCGGATGCCGCGCAAAGTGAGATACGCGTCGTCCGCGCCCACGGACAGTCCCAGCGCATCATGCGTGGCCGCGATGCGGCCGAACAGGTCGGCGCTGTCGGCCGTGACCGAGCCCATCATGACATCGGAGTGGCCGGCGAGGTACTTGGTCGCCGCCTGGATCGAGAGGTTCGCCCCCAGGGCGAGCGGCTGGTGATACAGGCCCGCGCCCCAGGTATTGTCGACCGCCACGACCACGTCGCGTTCGCGGGCCTGGGCCGCCAGCGCCGGCAGGTCCAGCACCTCGTAGAGCAAGGATCCCGGCGACTCCAGGTACACCAGCCGCGTCTGGGGCCGCAGCGCGCCGGCAAGCGCATCGCGGCCGGGCGTGAAGTACTCCACCGTGATGCCCTGCCGCGCAAGCAGCACCTGGTCCACCTTGCGCACTGGCGCGTACACGCTGTCGCTCACCAGCGCATGATCGCCGGGCTTGAGCAGGGCCAGGAACACGAGCGTGATGGCCGAGAGCCCGGACGGCGCCAGCAGCGTGCGGTAGCCGCCCTCGAGCGTCGTGATGGCGGATTCAAGCGCCGCATGGGTATCCAGGCCATGGCGGCCGTAAGTCGCCACCCGGTCGCCGGCGCCGCGCTGCGCCTGCAGCCGATGTTGGGCGGCGCTGTCCGCGAAACGGACCGTGCTGGTGCGTACGACCGGCACGTTGACCGGACCCGAGCCGTCGCGCAGCGCCGGCGAACCGGCATGGATCAACCGCGTGCGCAGATCGGCGTCGCCATGGGAAGCGGGATCGTGGCTCAAGCGCGCATCGCTGTGCGTGGGCGCCGCGGAACGGGGAAAGTTCTCTGTCATGTGAGGTCCTGGTGGAAACGTATGGCGGGCGCCGGCACCGGGCCGTCAGACCGCCAGCCGCAGGGGATCGAAGGAAAGCAATGCGTCGAACGGATCGGCGCGACGCCGCGCCGGGGCCCCGCCGGCGGCGCGCTGCAGGAAGGCACGCGTGCGCTCGCTGCGCGGCGCGCCAAAGAGCTGGTCCGGCCGGCCGGACTCCACGATGCGGCCGGCTTCGGTGAAGTACACGGTGTCGCTCACCTCTTCGGCGAATCGCATCTCGTGCGTGACAAGTACGCAAGTCATGCCATCGTCGACGAGATCGCGGATCACGGTGAGCACCTCGCCCACCATCTCGGGGTCCAGCGCCGACGTCACTTCGTCGAACAGGATGAGTTCGGGCTCTAGCGCCAGCGCGCGGGCGATGGCCACGCGCTGCTGCTGCCCGCCGGACAGTTCGCCGGGGTAGGCATCGGTCTTGTGTTCCATGTGCACACGCGCCAGGAGTGCTCGTGCCCGGTCCCGCGCCACGCCGCGCGGCACGCCGCCCACCTTGATGGGCGCGGCGACGAGGTTCTCCAGCACGCTCATGTGCGGAAACAGGTTGTACTGCTGGAAAACAAAGCCGACCCGCTTGCGCAGCGCGATCAGGTCACGCTCACGGCGCAGCGCCTGCACATCGACGTCGCCGACATGAATCCCGCCCTGTTGCGGGCGCAACAAACCCGTGATGCAGCGCAGGATCGTCGACTTGCCGGAACCCGAGGGGCCGATGATGGACACCGCCTCTCCCTGCCGCACGTTGATGTCGATCCCTTTCAAGACCGGTGTGTCGCCGAACGACAGGTGCACGTCGGACAGGCGGACCAGAGAATCAGTGTCGGGCATAGCGCCGCTCCAGGTAGCGCGTCAGGCGCGAAATGGGATAGCAGTAGGCGAAAAAAAGCGCCAACAGCGTGAAATAGATAAGGATGGTGAAGTCGGTCCGGGCCACGGTATTGCTTGCCACCGTGGCGGTGTCGACCAGGTCATGCACGCCCACCAGCGAAGCGAGCGCGGTGCTCATCGTGATGCTGGCGTAGAGATTCATCCAGGGCGGCAGCATCCGGCGCAGGCATTGCGGCAGGATCACCGTGCGGAAGATCTGCGTGCGGGCGAAGCCCAGCGAATGAGCCGCCTCCCACTGCGCGGCCGGAATGGACTGCACCGCGCCGCGAAAGATCTCGGCCACGTTCGCCGAGGCCGGCAGCGCCAGCCCGATCACCACCTTGATCCAGTCCGGAAACGGCAGCACCCAATGCGCCACCGGAACCTCGAACGGAAACACGTAGGTGGTGAAGTACACCAGCACCAGGATCGGCGCATTGCGGAACACGAGCACATAGGCGCGCGTCAACGCGCGCAGCGGCGCGAGCGGCGAGAGCGAGATCGCGCCCACCACCAGCCCGAGCAGGGTGCCCATGGCCATGGCGAGCAGGCTGATCTGCACATTCATGCCCAACCCGCGCATCAACGCCGGCCACCAGTACCAGAGCCTTTCGACGGCGACCGGCGTGGTGCCGGACACCCGCCAGTACAACGCCGGCACGGCCAGCAACAGCAGCACGATGAACCAAGGATCGCGCCATACGCCGCGCAATACGCCGCGCACCCGCGTCCGCGCGCCCGGTGCCTGCCCGGCGCGGCCCAGCTTGAGGGTCGTGTCATTGGCCATAGCCGGGCATCCTCAGACGGCTTTCGAGCCAGCGGCCGGCCACGCTCACGAGCCAGGTCAGCAGGCCGAAGTACAGCAGGATCAACAACAAGAGCTCGAGCACGTTGTCGCGCTGCGACCAGATCATGATCGACTCATAGGTCACGTCGCCCACGGCGATCGCCGATGCGATGGCCGTCATCTTGACCAGATCCACCAGATTGTTCACGAGGGCGGGCAAGGCAAAACGCAGCGCCAGAGGCAATTGCACGCGCCACAGGATCTCGACGCGCGAGAACGCCAGCGAGCGGGCCGCTTCAAGCGTGACACCCGGCACCGCCTCGATGCCCGCGCGCAGCGCTTCGGCATGGAACACGGCCTTGTGCAACGACACCACCAGAACGACCCACATGAAGGGCGTAATGGGGTTTCCACCCTCCAGCTTTTGCGAGATCAGCATATTGAGGACGAGGAACGCACAGTAAAGCTGAACCAGCGTGGGCGTATTCCGCGTGAGTTCCACGAAGGCCGCGAGCGGTCGCGTGAGCCAGGCTCGTCCACTGGTCAGCCCGGCCGCGATGAGCACGCCGAACAGCAGGCTCACCGGGATGGACGCCGCGCACAGTTGCAGCGTGACCCACAACCCGCGCACGAACGCCGCGCGTTCGCCGGCATCCAGGACGAAGGCGTAATTCAGGCCGAGCGGCCGGGCGAACGCCACCCAGCCTTCAAGCAGGCTGTGCGTCATGCCGTCTCCTTCGCCGTCCGCGGCACCGCGGGCGCAGCCCGCAAGGCCTTCACGGCGCGCGCGATCCGCTCGACGGCCAGTTCAAGCTGGGCATCAGAGGTGGCGAACGACAGGCGGAAGTAGGGCGACAGGCCGTAGGCGGCGCCGCGCACCACCGCCACGCCCTCGGCGTCGAGCAGCCAGTCCACAAAGCCGCCGTCGTCGTCGATGGCGCGGCCATCGGGACGAATGGCGCCGATCAGGCCCTGGACGCCGATCCAGGCAAAAAATGATCCTGCCGGGGCATGCACCTGCAGCCCGGGCACGGCGGACAGGCCTTGGCCGATCAGGCGGGCCCGCCGCGCGTACGCGGCGCGCGCCTCTTCCACAAAGCCGTCCGCGGCGCCCTCGAGCGCCGCGAGCGCGGCGGCCTGCCCGATCGCGCTGGGGCCCGACGACACTTGCGACTGCACGGCCTCGAGCGCGGCGATCAGGCCCGCGGGCCCCGTGCCCCAGCCGATGCGCCATCCCGTCATCGCATAGGCCTTCGAAACGCCGTTCACCAGCAAGGTGCGCCCCTGGAAATCGGGCGCGACGGCCAGCCAGTGCGCGGGCGGCTCGCCGATCCATACTTCTTCGTAAAGCTCGTCCCACAGCACCAGCACGTCGGGATGCTGGCGCAGGACCGCGGCCAGCGCGGCGAGCTCGGCCGCGCGGTAGACCGCGCCGGTGGGATTCGCGGGCGAGTTCAACACCAGCCAGCGGGTCCGGGGCGTGAGCGCCTGGCGCAACGCGGAAGGCGTGATCTTGAACCCGTCCTCCGCCCGCGTGGGCACGATGACGGGCGTGCCACCGTTGACACGCACGCTGTCGGGGAACGTCGGCCAGTACGGCGCGGGCACGATCACCTCGTCGCCGGCATCCAGCGTGGCATTGAAGGCCAGGTAGATCACCTGCTTGCCGCCATTCGAGACCAACACATCGCGCGCGTCGACACGCAGATCGTGGCGCGCCTCGTAGCCCCGCGCGATCGCCTCGCGCAGCGCCCAGGTGCCCGCGGTGGGGGTGTACTTGGTCTGGCCGTCCTGCAACGCGGCCACGGCAGCCTGCTTGATCGCGGCCGGCGTGTCGAAATCGGGTTCGCCGGCGGTGAGCGTGACGATGGATCGGCCTTCGGCGCGCAGGCGCGCGGCCTGGGCGCTGGCGGCGGCGATGGGCGAGACTTCCGCGGCGCGGGCGCGTTGCGAGAGCAAGGCGGGAAACAGGCTGGCGGTCATGAGGACTCCTGGAGATGGCGTGCGGAAAGCGGAGATTCAGGGCGTCGCCGGCTCCGGCGGCGCGGCGTCGAACTCGCCGCGTTGCGCCCGTTGCTGCGACTGCCGCAGGTAATCGGCAGGTACGTTCCACTTCTCGGCCTCGGCGACCAGACGGCCGGTCTGATGCCAGTCGCGGATCACGCCATCGACGAAGGCGCGCGTGTCGGCCTCGCCGCGGCGCGTCCAGATCACCGTGGGAGACGGAATCAGCGGGACCGACGTGGCAAGCTCGAATGCCGTCCACTCCGACGCGCTCTTGCCATGCAGGGTCTCGTAGAGCGCAGGCTGGATATGCACGGAGGCGTCGCAGGTTCCCCCCTTGAGCGCGAGCAACGATTCCGGAATGTTGCGCAACCCCTTGACCACCGCGCCGTAGGTTTCCTGCAGGGGCTTGGCGAAGTTGCTGCCTTGCGACACGCAGGCCACTTTGCCGCGCAGATCTTCCCAGCGCTTGATCCCGCTCTTTCTGGACACCATGGCCGCCCCGCCCACCAGGTTGTAAGGCGTGGACGCGTAGCTCAGGATCTCGCTGCGCTCCTGGGTCCACTGGATGTTGGCGATCAGCAGATCGACCTTGCCGGCCTGCAGAAACTGCACGCGCGTGGACGCCGTGACCGGGACGGTCTCCAGTGCCACGCCCAGGCGGCGAGCGATATCGGCGCCAAGTTCCGCCTGAAATCCGCCGATCTTGCCCGTGGCGGGGTCCAGCACGCCAAACGGCGGGCTCGCGCCATCCACGCCCACGACCAGCTTGCCGCGCTGTCGCACCTTGTCGAGGGTGGCATCGGCGCGGGCCTGCGTGGCCAGGCCGAGCAGCGCGACGGCGGCGGCCAATGCGATGGCCCAGCCAGAACGACGAGTCGCACGCTGCGTCATGCTCCGCCCCCCTTCCCGGCCTTGTCGTGCAGCTCCTGCAACAGCGGCTGCGGCGGCGTGATGCCCAGGCGCTTCTCCGTCTGGATCAGCCAACCGGTGCGATGCCAGTCCTGGATGACCTTGTCGACCGCGACGATGGTCTCGGCCTCGCCCTTGCGCGTCCAGACCACCGAGTTCGCCGGCAGCACATCCGTCGCGATGGGCGCATGGAAGTCGGCCCATTCGGCGTTGTTCTTCAAGAGCGGATGAATCAGGGTGGAATCGTGAACCGCGGCCACGCACAGGCCGCCCTTGAGCGCGAGCAGCGAATCCGACGAGGTTTTGTAGCCCTTCACGTCCGCGCCGTAGTCGGCAGCGAGCGGCTTGGCGTAGCTGGAGCCCTGCGACACGCACACCGGCTTGCCGCGCAGGTCTTCCCAGCGGGTCACGCCGCTGTTCTTGCGTGTGGCTGCCGCGCCGCCCACCCGGTAGAACGGCGTGGGCGCGTAGCCCAGGATCTCTGCCCGCTCCGGGTTGAGTTCCATCGAGGCGATCAGCAGGTCCACCTTGCCGGAGATCAGGAACTGCACGCGGGTCGGCGTCTGCACCTGCACAAGCTCCACGGGCACGCCCAGGCCTTCGCCCAGCTTGCGCGCCAGTTCGGGATTCCAGCCCACCAACTGCTGCGTGGCCGGGTCGAGCGAACCGAACACGCCGCCGTTGGCGAGCACCCCGATGGTCACCTTGCCGCGCTCGCGGATCTTGTCTTGCGTGGCGTCGGCGTGAGCGAGGCCCATGCTCACCAGCAGGCCAAGGGCGGCGCCGGCGCGCAGCGCATGACGGCGGGCCTTTCGCTGGAAGCGGTGTTGGAAGTTGTGTCGAGCCATGTGGACTTCACCTTCATCAGAAAGAAAGGCGGCGTGTCGCCAGCCGGAAAGTGAGCTCATGGTGCGGGCCGCGGCGCGCGCCGGCAAAGAAGGCTTTCAACTATGGATATGAGGCCGGGCCGCCCAAGGATTTCGACTTTGCATATGCGCTTTGCTTCGTAGCCGGCGCGCCTTGCCCTCCCCTACGATCGGCCATCCCACGTCGCAGACCGCCATGCCCTTCCTTCGCGCCCCCGCCCTCGTCTCCCGCCTGCCCGCTCTCGCGCGCACCACCGCCCGCACCATCCTGCACGCACTGCCCACGGTGGCGGGCGTGATCCTCTTGAGCTTTTTCCTGATGCAGGCGGTGCCCGGCGATGCGGCCGACGTGATCGCCGCGGAATCCGGTTCGGCCACCGCCGACAGCATGGCCGCCACCCGCAAGCATTTCGGGCTCGACCTGCCGGTGCTGCAGCAACTGGGCAACTATCTGCACCATCTGGCCCGCCTCGATCTGGGACTTTCTCCGCGCTACAACACGCCGGTCGTGGACCTGATCGCCAGCCGGCTCGGCAACACTGCCCTGCTCATGAGCGCGGCGCTTGGGACAGCCCTGCTGGCGGGCATCGCGCTCGGCGCCGTGATGGCCTCGTTCGTCGGCCGCTGGCCCGACCGGCTACTGTCGCTCGCGGCGTTGCTGCTGTATTCGACGCCCGGCTTCTGGCTGGGCCTCATGGCGATCATCCTGCTTTCGGTGCAGCTGGGCTGGCTGCCGCCGGGCGGCGTCGGCACGTTGGGCGCCGACACGCACGGGCTCGACCGCCTGCTGGACGTCGCGCGCCATCTGGTGCTGCCGACGCTGGCGCTCGCCGGCTTCTACGTCGCGATCTTCGCGCGCCTGACGCGCGCGGCCATGCTGGAGGTAAGCCGCCAGGATTTCGTGCGCACCGCGCGCGCCAAGGGTGTGGCGCCGTTGCAGGTCACGTTGCGCCATGTGCTGCGTAATGCGCTGATGCCCGTGCTCACCGTCGCCGGCCTGAACTTCGGCACGCTGCTCGGCGGCGCGGTCGTGGTCGAGACGGTCTTCAGCTGGCCCGGGCTGGGACGGCTTGCATACGAGTCGGTGATGGCGCGCGACTACGTGGTCCTGATGGGCATCCTCATTCTTTCTTCGCTGCTCGTGATCATCGCGAACATCGTGGTCGACCTGGCCCAGGCCGCGCTCGATCCCCGCGTGCGCACCCGCTGACGCGCCGCATCTCCTGACTTCCCGAATCGCATGACGACCACCACGCTTTCCCACGTCCCAGCCCCGCGCGCCACCGCGCTCGGCCGCTTCTTCACCAATCCCGCGGCCCTGGCCGGACTCGCACTGCTCGCGATCGTGACCTGCGCGGCGTTGAGCGCGCCCTGGCTGTTTCCGGATGATCCGCTCGACATGGTCGGTGCGCCGCTGGCCTGGCCCGGTCAGGAGCCGGCCTTTCCGTTGGGCACGGACACCATGGGGCGCGATGTCGCCGCCGGCCTGGCGCACGGGGCGCGCGTGTCATTGCTGGTGGGCCTTGCCGCCGCGGCGCTGTCGTTGGGTATCGGGGTGATCGTCGGCGCCGCGGCTGGCTACTACGGCGGCTGGGCGGACCGCCTGCTGATGCGGCTCACTGAGCTGTTCCAGACCATTCCCTCCTTCTTGCTGGTGATCGTGCTCGTGGCGATCGCCCAACCCTCGGTGCCCGTGATCGCGCTGGCGATCGGCGTATCGTCCTGGCCCGTGGTGGCCCGGCTCGTGCGCGCGGAGTTCCGGTCGCTGGTCCATGCCGAATTCGTGCAGGCGGCGCGCGCGCAAGGCTATGGACACGCGCGCATCGTGCTGGCGGAGATCCTGCCCAATGCCCTGCCGCCCATCATCGTGACCACCTCCGTGCTGGTCGCCAACGCCATCCTGATGGAATCGGCGCTGTCTTTCATGAGCCTGGGCGATCCCAACGTCGTGTCGTGGGGCAGCATGATCGGCGACGCGCGCGACATGTTGCGCACCGCCTGGTATCTGGCCGCGCTGCCCGGCCTGTCCATCGTCGCCACCGTGCTCGCGCTCAATCTGTTGGGCGATGCCGCGAACGATGCCTTCAACCCCCGTCTGGCCCGCTGATGCCGCGCGCCAGGAGTGACAATCCCATGCCGACGCAGTCTTCTTCCCATGCCGTTTCCGGCCCGCCCCTGCTTGCCGTGCGCGATCTGCAGGTCCGCTTTGCCGTGCCGGGCGGTGTGCATCACGCCGTGCGCGGCCTGGATCTGGACCTGGCCGCGGGCCGCACGCTGGCGATCGTCGGCGAGTCCGGATGCGGCAAGTCCACGACCGCGCTCGCGCTCATGCGCTTGCTGGCGCCCGGCGCCTCCGTGACGGGCTCGGTGCGCCTGGACGGCGCGGAGCTCACCGCCCTGCCCGAGACGGCGTTCCGACAGCTGCGCGGGCGCGATATCGCGATGATCTTCCAGGAGCCCATGACCTCGCTGAATCCGGTGAACACCATCGGTCGGCAGGTCGCCGAGGCCATCCGCTGTCACGAAGACCCGCCGCGCGCCACGCTGGACGCACGGGTGCTGGAACTGCTGGAACGGGTGCGCATTCCGCGCGCCTCGCAGCGGCTGCACGACTACCCCCACCAGTTGTCCGGCGGGCAGCGGCAGCGGGTGATGATCGCCATGGCAATCGCATGCCGGCCGCGCCTGCTGGTGGCCGACGAGCCGACGACTGCGCTGGATGTCACCGTGCAGGCGCAGATCCTCTCGCTCCTGGACACCCTGCGCGAAGAGCTGGGCATGGGGCTGTTGCTGATCACGCACGATCTTGGCGTGGTGCGCGAGCGCGCCAACGAGGTCATCGTGATGCATGACGGCATCGCCGTGGAGCGCGCCCCGGTCGAGCGCCTGTACGCCGCGCCGGCGCACGCCTATACGCGCGGGCTCCTCGCCGCGTCCTTGCATGCGGACGCGCCGGCGCGCGAGTCCGCCGCCCACGCGCACGCGCGCCTGCCCGAGATTCGCGTGCAGCGCGACGCCAACGGGGTCGCAAGCCGCTTCGAGGTGGTGCGTCCCGAGCCCGCGCTCGCCGTGCGGTCGACGCCGGCGGGCGCCGCGCCCCTGCTCACTGTCCGCGACCTGGAGACGCGCTACGCCGGCCGCGGCGGCCCCGTGACCGCGGTCGACGGCGTGGCGCTGGACATCTGGCCTGGCGAAACGCTGGGCTTGGTGGGCGAATCCGGCTGCGGCAAATCCACGCTCTCGCGCACGCTCTTGCGGCTCACGCCGGCGCATGCCGGTTCTGCCGTATTCGACGGCACCGATCTGCTGCGCCTGTCCGAACGCGCGCTCAAGCCCTGGCGCCGCCAGGTGCAGATGGTGTTCCAGGATCCGTATGCCTCGCTCAATCCGCGTCACACCGTGGGCGCCATCCTGGGCGCCGTACAGCAATCGCATGGGGTGCGAGACCGCCACGAGCGCGCGGCCCGGACCGAACAGATACTGAGGCAGGTAGGATTGCCGGCGGACGCGGCGCGCCGCTATCCCAATCAGTTCTCGGGCGGGCAGCGCCAGCGCATCGGCATCGCCCGCGCCCTGATCGCCCGGCCTCGCCTGCTGGTGCTCGATGAGCCGGTTTCCGCGCTCGACGTGTCGGTGCAGGCGCAGATCCTCAATCTGCTGTCGGATCTCAAGGCCGAGCTGGGCCTGAGCTACCTCTTCATCTCGCACGATCTGGCCGTGGTCCGCTACTTCTGCGACCGGGTGCTGGTCATGCAGGCCGGACGCATCGTGGATCAGGGCACGCCCCGCGCGCTGTGGCACGCGCCGGGGCATCCGTATACGCGCCAATTGCTGGCCGCCATGCCAGCTTGACCGCCAGGGCCGACTCGGCGCCCTGGCGGCTGACCCGTCTTATTTCAGTGCGACGCCGGTGCCCGCCAGCACCCGGCGATACGTGACGATATCCTCGGACACGGTGCGGTCCACGTCCTGCGGCGGCGTGGCGGCGAGCGTGAAACCCAGGTTCTCCAGCAGGCTGGCGGTGGCAGGCTCGCGCAACACCGCCACCACGTCGCGATTGATGCGGTCGATCACGGCCTTGGGCGTGCCCGCGGGTGCGGATAGCCCCTGCCAGCTTTCGACCTCGTAGTCCTTCAACCCCGCCTCTTGCAGGGTCGGCACATCCGGCAAGGCCTTGGAGCGATAGCTCGTCGTTACCGCCAGCGCCACGAGCTTGCCGCTGCGCACGTTCTCGGTCGCGGCGGCCAGCGTGATCAGCATCGCGTCGACATGCCCGCCCAGCACGTCGAGCGAGGCCGGCCCGCCGCCCGGATACGGGATCTGGTTGGTCTTGGCGCCGATGCGCTCGTTCAGCAGTTCCACCGCGAGATGCTGCAGGCTGCCTGTTCCCCCCGGCAGCGCCAGCGTGATCTCGCCGGGCCGGCGCCGCACGAGCTCGGCGAACTCCTGAAACGTTTTCACGCCCAGGCCCGGACGCACGACCAGCAGTTGCGGGTTCGTCACCGCCTTGGTCACGCCGACGAGATCGCGCTCGGGATCATAGGCCCGCGTACTCTGCAGGGCATTGAGCGACAAGGCATCGCCGCTCAACAGCAAGGTGTAGCCATCCGGCTTGGCATGCGCCACCGCGGCATTGCCGATGGCGCTGCTCGCGCCTGGCTGGTTTTCGACGACCACGCTTTGCTGCCATTTTTCACCCAGGCGCTGGGCCACCGTGCGCGCCAGTTTGTCGGCGCTGCCGCCGGCCGCGACGGGAACGATGATTTTCACCGGACGATTGGGGTAACGCGACGCGTCTTCAACGGCCACCGGCGCGGCGCCGGATCCCGACCAGAGCGCGAGTCCGGCGGCAAGGGCGAACACGGCGCCCAGGCCGCTTTTGAGTAGGGTCTTGCGGTTCATGCGGACACTCCTGCTTCAAGCCAATTCAAGTTCAGTCACGCCGCGTCTGGCGGCGCTATCGTTCGAGGGCGGCGCGGACGTGTCGTCGTACGCGCCGAAGCGCCCGCCCGCCACCGCGACGGACTCGCGGCCGTCGACCCCGACCGGCGGTTCCCCCGCGAGCGTGATGCGATACAGCACGCGTTCGCGGTCGAGATACGCAAAGTCGCCGGGCCCCTGATGGGCGGTGGCGCGGTTGTCCCAGAACGCGATACTGCCCGGGGCCCAGCGGAAGCGCGCGACGTACTCGGGCCGCGTGATGGCTTCAAAAAACAGCGCGAGCAAATGCCGGGACTCGTCCTCCGCCAGGCCGAGGATGCGCCGCGTGAAACCCGGGTTCACGAACAAGGCGCGTTCGCCGGTCTCCGGCAGCACGCGCACCACGGGATGGTCCGCCACCCGCGGCTCGGCGCGCACGCGCTGGGCATACACGGTCTCGTTTTCGAAATCGCCGTTGTAGCCGCCGAACTGGTGGCGCGCCCACAGCCCGTCGGCCAGCGCCTGCAGCGCGGGAGACAGATGCTGGTATGCCGCCACCAGGTTCGTGAAGAGCGTGTCCCCGCCATAGGGAGGCACCTGGTCGCCCGCGCGCAGGATCGAGGCCGACGGCGGGTTCACCACGCCGGTCACGTCGGTATGCCAGCGCTCGCCGCGGCGGCCGGTGGTCGAGGCCGAAGAGATCGTGCGGATCTGGGGATAGCCTTCTGGCGGATTCGCGTCGTAGGGATGCGCGCTGGTCGCCTGCCCGAAGTGGCGCGCGAAGGCGAGGTGTTGCGCGTGGTCGATATGCTGGTCGCGAAAGAACACGACCTTCCAGCGATCGAGCGCCGCGCGGATCGCGGCCACAAGGGCCGGCGTCAGCGGTTCGCGCAAATCCACGCCGTGAATTTCCGCGCCGGTGAAAACGGATAGCGGCCGGATATCCAGGTCCGCGATGGCCGGATGGGCGCTGCGTGCCGCCGTATTGTCTTGCCTGCTCATTCTGCACCTCAATGGCGAGTTGTCGTGCAGGCAGGATAGGATCGCGCAATGCGCGCTAAGAAATACCGATTCGCAATGAGTTCATGAACCTGCGCGCGTAAACCGCGCCAAGGCAGCAGACATGCGGCACAGCGCCGCATAGTCGAAAAACGGATATGGATATCAGGGACGTTCGCCCTGCCTGCAACCGCTGGCGCGGTTGCAGGCGTCATCGACTTGCGGGGTGAATTCCTTACGCCGCCACCCGCCGCGAAACGGCGGCTGCGAACTCGCGCGTGGTGGCTGAACCCTTGAGGTCTCCGGTGCGCACGTTATCGACATTGAGCGTGGCGTCGATGCCGGTACGCAGCCGTTCGGCCAAATCACCCAGGCCCACGTGATCGAGCATCATGGCGGACGCCAACATCAGCGAAATGGGGTTGGCGATGCCTTTGCCGGCAATGTCCGGGGCCGAGCCATGCACCGCTTCGAAGATCGCCGCGTCCGTCCCGAAGTTCGATCCCGGCGCCATGCCCAATCCGCCAACCAGCCCGGCAAGCTGGTCGGACAGAATGTCCCCGAACAGGTTGGTGCACAGGAGCATGTCGAAACGCCACGGGTTGAGCACCAACTGCATGGCGCACGCGTCGACGATCATATCGTCCATCTCCACGCGCCCCTCGTACTCCTTGGCGACTTCGCGGGCGGCTTCCAGAAAGATGCCCGTGAGCAACTTCAACACGTTGGCCTTGTGCACGACCGTGATTTTTTTGCGGCCGTGCTTGAGCGCGTACTCGAACGCGAAGCGGGCGATGCGCTTGCTGCCTTCGCGGGTGTTCACGCCGGTGGATACCGCTACCGCCTTGGGATCCGAGCCGACGGCGATGTAGTGTTCGTGCGCGACATAGAAGCCGCTCAGGTTTTCCCGGACCAATACCAAGTCAATGTTCTCGAAGCGTCCAGGCACCAGGGTGCGCACCGGGCGGACATTGGCGAACAGCTGGAATTCTTCGCGCAGGCGAACGTTGGCGGACCGGAACCCTCCCCCCACCGGCGTGGTCAACGGCCCCTTGAGCGCGAGCTTTCGCTTTCGGATGCTGTCGAGCGTTGCGTCGGGAAGCGGGTCGCCCGTCGCGGCGACGCCAGCCATCCCGGCTTGTTGGACGTCCCACTCGAATGGGGCGCCCAAGGCATCGAGGACCTGTACGGTGGCCTCGACCACTTCGGGTCCTATGCCGTCGCCGGGGATCAATGTGGCGGGGATACTGGATCGATTCATTGTGCGCTCCTGTCTGCGATGGTTTGGGATCGAGGCCGCCCTCTTGGGCGAGTCCGGCCGCTTCGATGGACTACGCCCCGGAACCCGACGCCCGGTAGTTGTTCGGATACCTTGCTGGAATACCTTGCTCGAATACCTTGAAGTCCCGCTGTTGACGATGGCAGCCACCTTCTCGGCATGGCGTTTCAGTCTGACGGCCTTCGGCAGCATCTCAGCCAAGGCCGCGCAGTGGAAATGAAAGAGTAGCCGATTGATGGGCCTGGCCAGCTACCCACGCTGGATCAGCCCCTGCAGCGACGCCCTCACCTCGCGCACGACCGGCCCCCACTCGCCGGGCGCAGCCTGGCGAAACAGGCGCATGGACGGATACCACGCCGAATCGGCGCGGCCGCGCAGCCAGCGCCAGTCCGGCGCTAAGCGCCCAGGGGGGTGCCCGGCCAAATCGCCGAATTAGGCGGCAAACCCCACCTTTTTCTCTTGATTGACGGCGCCGTAGACAAGTTACTAATTGACCCGGATTCACCCCCCACATCACCCGTCATTCCAGAAGCTTTAGCGCGCCCCTTTCGTGCAGGCGCGCTTTGGGGCCCGCGCTCGCCGCCGGCATACTGCCCGTGCACCCAGGAATGCCGCCATCGCCCCTGGAGAGCCCCGTTTTGAATCACACTTACCGGCTGGTATGGAATCGCAAGCTGCGCGTCTGGCAAGCGGCATCGGAATTGGCGGCGCAAGCGCGCGGCGGACGCTCGTCGTCGGGCGGACGGGTCAGCGCGCGCGCGCCGCGCTATGCCTTGAGCGTGGCGCTGGCCATGGGGCTATCCAGCCTGAGCGCCGCGGTTCAGGCCACCTGTTCGCTGGTCGGCAGCAACGCCGTGTGCACCGGCGCCGCCAATCCGCTGTTTCCCGGCTACGCACTGGCTATCGACGGCACCGTCACGGTGCAGCAAGGCGCGACGGTAGGCGTTATACCGGGCGCAGGCGGCACGGCGATGAATCTGACCGGCAGCACCGTCACGCTGACCAACTCGGGCTGGATCGACCCGACCATCCTGGGCCCCTCTTCGGTCGTGGCGGCCGGGGTGGCCATCGGCAACGGTTCGGTCAACACCCTCAGCATCGTCAACACCGCGACGGGCACGATTGGCGGTCTCGTGGGCGGGGAACCCAGCCTGCCCGACCTGTCCAGCATGGCCATCGCCGTGCACAACGGCGCGGGCGGCACGACCCGCCTGAGCAACGCAGGCTTGATCCGTAGCAGCCCGCGCACGGGATTGATCGTGGCCGGCGCGGACATGCCGGTGATCGCCGCCTACGGCGGCGGCCAGGTGATGTTCGAGAACCTGTCCTCAGGAACCATCATTGGCCGCATCGCGCTGGAAGAGGTGGGCACGCCCGGCCTGGGCCACAGCTTCGCCAATGCTGGCTTGATCCTTGGAGGCGTCTCGCTCGGCCAGGGTGGCAACAACACCTTCACCGCTGTGTCTGGTTCGTCGGTGTTGCGCGCGTCGGGCAATGCGACTGCCGACCTGCCCGTGAGCACGGAGCCGGGGCTGAACTTCGCGCCGCCCGGAACGGTCGATGGCGGTGCGGGGGCAAACAACACCCTGGTGCTGCAATCGGTGCTGCCGTCTGCCGGCACGGGTGCCGGCACACCGGGCGCCGCGACAACGATTTCCGGCGACCAGTACATCAACTTCGACAATCTGGTGGTGAACAGCGGCACCTGGGACCTGACCGGGTCCACGCTGGCGGACAGCGCCGTCACCTTCAACAGCGGCGTGGCCAACATCGCCAAAAACAACGTGCTGGGCAGCGCGCAGATCACGGCAAATGGCGGCACCATCACGGGCCCGGCCAGCGGCCTGCTCCTGGACAACGATTTCGTGCTTGGCGCCGGCGGCCTGACCCTGGCGGGCAATAACGACATCCTGCTGGACGGCACGATATCGGGCACGGGCGGCTTGACCATCGCGGGGCCGGCCGTGGTCGTCATGAACGGCGCCAACACGTACGCCGGCCTGACCACCATCCAGTCCGGCTCGGCGCTGGATACCGGCACGCAAAGCGTGCGGGGCGACGTCCTCAACAATGGCTACCTGATGTTCCGGCAAGACACGAACGGCACGTATGCCGGCGACATCTCGGGCACCGGCGGCTTGGGCAAGGCTGGAACCGGTACCGTGACCCTGACCGGCGCAAACGCTGCCGGAACCTCAGTCTCCATCACGGCGGGCACGCTGGCGATCGGCGCCGGGGGCAGCTTGAGCGCCCCGGCGATCTCTCTGTCCATGGGCAGCACCCTGGACCTGTCCGCCGCAGGCAACCAGACCTTGGGCGCGCTGCAGGACAATGGCGCCGTCCAGCTTGGCGCCAGCACGCTGACCTTGGACAGCAACGCCAGCTACAACTTCTCGGGGACCATCTCCGGCGCAGGTTCGCTGATCAAAACGGGCGCGGGCACGCAGACGCTGTCGGGCGCCAACACCTTTGGCGGCAGCGTGGCGGTCAGCGGCGGCACCCTGGCGCTGGGCGTGGGAGGCAGCTTGCTTCCCACGGCCGGCGTCACGGTGAACGCAGGCGGGACGCTCGATCTGTCCGCCGGGGGGAACCGGGGCCTGGGATTGCTCTCGGGCGCGGGCACGGTCGCGCTGGGCGCCAATACGCTGACCCTGCAAACGGGCAACTTCGCGGGCACGCTCTCGGGCACAGGCGGCCTGGACAAAGCCGGGCCCGGTTCGCTGACCCTGTCGGGCACCAACACCTACACTGGTCTGACCCGGGTGCTGACGGGCGGCACCCTGATCGCGAATGGCACGATCGCCGGCAGCGTCGCGGTGCAGGCCAACAGCACGCTGGGCGGTTCGGGCCGCATCAACCAAAACGTCACGCTGACCAGCGGCGTGCTGCGAGCCACGCAAGGCCAGACGCTGACCATCGGCGGCAACCTTCTGATGGATAGCGCCAGCCG
Organism: Achromobacter sp. NFACC18-2; assembly: GCF_900108985.1. Lineage (NCBI taxonomy): Bacteria > Pseudomonadati > Pseudomonadota > Betaproteobacteria > Burkholderiales > Alcaligenaceae > Achromobacter > Achromobacter sp. NFACC18-2. The sequence continues at coordinate 71,213 of NZ_FNYM01000025.1, forward strand.
CGTCAACGTCAGCCTGGGCGCGGCCTCGAACGGCGCGCTCGTGCGGGTGGACGGCGACCTCGGCCTGCACGGCACGCTGAACGTCGCCGACCAAGGCGGCTTTGGCGCGGGCGTGTACCGGCTGTTCGACTATGCCGGCGCGCTGACCGGCAACACCATGAGCGTCGGCGCCACGCCCAGCGGCATCGACGCGAGCGACCTGCGCCTTCAGACCGCGGTGGGCGGGCAGGTCAACCTGCTGTCGACCGCCGGCGCGACGCTGAGCTTCTGGGACGGCGCCAACGCGGCGCAGCGCGACAACGGCCTGATCGATGGCGGCACGGGCGCATGGCGCGCCGATGGCTTGAACTGGACGGATGGCGATGGCGCGCTCAACGGCCGGTTCCAACCCAACCCGACCTTTGCGGTGTTTCAGGGCGCTGGAGGCACGGTGACGGTGGACGACACCGCGGGCGCCATCGGCGTGACGGGCATGCAGATCGCCACCGACGGCTATCGCATCGAGGGCGACGCGATAGCGCTGCAGGGCGCGGGCGGCAAAAGCATCATCCGCGTGGGCACGGGCATGGCCGCGAGCGCCGGCATGCGCGGCACCATCGCCTCCAGCCTGAGCGGCGCCAGCACGCTGGTGAAGTCGGACTTCGGCACGCTGGTGCTGGCGGGCAACAACACCTATACCGGCGGCACCGAAGTCCGCCAGGGCACGCTGTCCGTGTCCGCCGACGCCAACCTGGGCGCGACGGCAGGCGCCGTCACGCTCAACGGCGGGACGCTGGCCACGACCGCCAGCTTCGACAGCGCGCGCGCGGTGTCGCTGCTGCAGGACGGCGTCATCGATGTCGACGCGGGCACCACGCTGGGCCTGCAAGGCAACATCAGCGGCGCGGCCGACCTGCAAAAGCAAGGCGCCGGCACACTGAAGCTGTCCGGCGTCAACTCCTACGGCAACACGCGCGTAGAGGCCGGCACGCTGGCGGGCAACGCCAGCGCCATCCGGGGCAATCTGCTGAACAATGGCACGGTCGTATTCGAAGAGGCCGCCGGCGCGGCTTATGCCGGTCAACTGACAGGCACGGGCAGCCTGGTAAAGACCGGCGCGGGCCAGCTGCAATTGCTGGGCGACAGCCAGGCATTCGCCGGCCAGACCCAGGTGCAGGCGGGCACGCTGCGCGTGGCCGACGCGCTGGGCGGCTCGGCCAGCGTCACAGGCGGACGCCTGCAAGTCGATGGCCTCCTGCGCGGCAATGTGGCCGCCAGCGGTACCGGCGTCATCGCGGGCGCGGGCACCATCACGGGCAACGCCGCGCTGACCGGCGGCGTGCTGGAAGGCGCACAAGGGCAGATGCTGACCATTGCAGGCGACTTGTCCCTGACCAGCGCCAGCCAGGTCAATGTCGCACTGGGCAGCGCGCCGAGCGGCAGCCTCTTCAGTGTGGGCGGCGATCTCACCCTGGCCGGCACCCTCAACGTCGCCGACCAGGGCGGCTTTGGCGCGGGCGTCTATCGCCTGTTTGACTATGCCGGCAGCTTGACCAACAACAACCTGGTCATCGGCAGCGCGCCGGCGGGCGCGGACGTCGACGCACTCACCGTGCAGACTTCCGTTGCCGGCCAGGTCAATCTGGCCTCGACCTCCGGCGCCGCACTGGGCTTCTGGGACGGCGGCAACGCCGCGCTTCATGACAACGCCGCCGTCGACGGAGGCGGGGGCACATGGCGCGCCGACAACCTCAACTGGACCAGCGTGGACGGCACGCTCAATGGCGTGTTCAAGCCGAACCCGACCTACGCCGTGTTCCAGGGGCAAGCCGGCACCGTCACGGTCGATGATGCCGCGGGCGCCATCCGCGTGAGCGGCATACAGATCGCCGCCGATGGCTACCGCATCCAGGGCGATTCGATCTCGCTGCAAGGCGCGGGCGGCATAAGCGTCATCCGCGTGGGGACGGGATCGATCGCGGATGCGGGCATGACCGGCACCATCGCGTCGTCGCTCACGGGCCACAGCACGCTGTCCAAATTCGACTTCGGCACGCTTGTGCTGTCGGGGGACAACACCTACATCGGCGGCACCGACATCCGCCAGGGCACGCTGTCCGTCTCGCGCGACGCCAACCTGGGCGCTGCCTCGGGCAGCCTGATGCTGAGCGGCGGCGTACTGGCCACGACGGCCAGTTTCGACACCGCACGCGCCGTCAAGGTCAATGCCGCCAGCGGCCTCGCGGTAAGCGCCGGCAGCACCCTGGGCCTGGGCGGGGCCATCACCGGCAATGGCGAACTGACCAAGTCGGGCGCGGGCACCTTGCGCGTCTTTGGCAACGGCAGCGCGTACACCGGCAACCTGCTGGTCGAGGCAGGCACGCTGGACATCGCGTCAGCCGCCACGCTGGGGGGCTCCCTGGCGGTGTCCAGCGGCGCGCAACTGCAAGGCGCGGGCCAGGTCGGGTCCACCACCCTGCGCAGCGGCGCCATCCTGGCCCCGGGCAACCTGGGCGGCGTCCTGACGGTGGCGGGCGACCTGACCCTGCTGCCGGGCTCCACCTACCAGGTGGCGGCGGATCCCGCGTCGTCGGCCAGCGCGCGGGTGGCTGTCACGGGCGCCGCCAACCTGGCCGGCTCCGTCGTTCATATCGGCCCCGAGGGCGGCTTCGACAGCACGCGGCAATACACGATCCTGACGGCGGGCGCCATCAACGGCCAGTTCGACACCGTGTCGTCCAACTACGCCTATCTGAGTCCCACGCTGCAATACGCCGCGCAAAACGTCACGCTGCAACTGGAGCGCAAGCAGGCGCCGGTCAATCCCGTCGACCCCGCCACGCCGCCACGCCCGATCGCCTTCGCCGATGCGGCGCAAAGCAGCAATCAACGCGCCGTGGCCAATGCGCTCGACACCCTGCCCGCCGGCAACCCCTTGCATGAGTATGTCCTGACCTTGCCCGAAGGCGCGCCGCCCGCGGTCTTCAACAGCCTCTCCGGCGAGGCGCACGCCAGCGTGGCGTCCAGCCTGATGGGGGCCAGCGCCGCGCCGCGCGCGCTGCCGCTGTCGCACCTGCGCGCCAACCTGAACGCCGGCATGCGTGCGGGCGCGCCCACGGCACAGGCCGGCGGCACCTTCCTCGCGTCCGCCCTGCCCTCGTCCAACGCGCAGCCTGCCTGGGCCGAAGTGGTGGGCAATTGGCAAACGCTGCAAGGCGATGCCAACACGGCGCAGGTCCGCCAGCATACGGGCGGCGTCTTTGCGGGCGCCGATCATGCCGTGGGCAACGGCTGGCGCCTGGGCGGCGCGCTGGGCTACACCGACAGCAAGATCCGCGTCGATGGCCGCGCATCGCAATCCGACGTGTCCGGCTACAGCGCCAGCGTGTACGGCGGCAAATCCTTCGCGGCCGGCGCGGGCAAGCTCAACCTGCTGGCGGGCGCGGCCTACACCTGGCACGACGTCAGCACCGAACGCCACGCCTCCGTGTCCGGCGTCCAGCAGAAGCTGACCGCCGATTACGGCGCCAGCACGGCTCAGCTCTTCACCGAGCTGGGTTACGCGATGCCGCTGTCCGAACGCGCCAGCATCGAACCGTTCGCCGGCATTGCATGGAGCGATCTGCGCACGCGCAGCTTCTCGGAATCCGGCGGATCAGCGGCGCTGCACGGCCAAAGCAGCAGCGACAAGCAGACCACTTCCACGCTGGGCCTGCGCGCGCAGACCGCCTTCATGCTGGGCCGCGCCGAAGGCCGCTTGCACGGCACGCTGGGCTGGCGCCATGCCTTCGGCGACGTGGCGCCTCAGTCCACGCTGGCGTTCGACGGCGGCCAGGCCTTCACCGTGTCCGGCACGCCCATCGCGCGCAACGCGGCGCTGGCCGAGCTGGGCGCCGAAGTGGCCATGTCCGCCAACGCCACGCTGGGCCTGTTCTACAGCGGGCAATATGGCGGCGGCAATCGGGAGCACTCGGGGTCGTTGAACGTGCGGTGGCGGTATTAGGCGGGAGCGGGACGGGAGGCGGGGGATAGTGGAACTGCCCTCGCCCGAGAGCTGGACGCCAATCCACTCTTCCGGGGGCAATGTGGTCTGCTGCGCTTGGGCTTCCTGGACAGAGTCGGTGTGGGTGGTGGTGCGATCGAGCTTGCCACCGGCATTGAAGTTCAGCGCCATGCGGAACTTCGCCTCTCCAGACTTCATTTATTGAAACGCTCGTAGGCCTTATCCGGCTTCATCAGTTCGACCAAGGGTGAATTCTTCGTCGGCCAACTGAACCGCATACCCTACGCTTTCGTAGGGGGCCTGCCTATCGAACTGCCGCCATCCCACTCATTGCTTCTTTAGAAGTCGACTAATCAAATCCTACGACAAAGCGCTTTAAGCACTTCAGCCAGCTCGAGTGCCTCCGACTCGCTCAACTCGACTGGATCATTGAGATTCGTCGCGGCCTTTATGTGAATTGATGTTCCTTGTTCAATCCAGACTTGAATGCACCCGTCATTCGATTGGAAATAATCTTCCTTATCCAAGCATTTCATGCTTATTCTCCTAACGTGGGAAAGTGGGGATTGCCATCACCCGGAGACACAATTTTGCCTTTGCCTGTGGAGTCGTATCCGTGCACATGATCCACAGCTGCTTTGGGATCGTTATATGGCAATCCCGTTTTAGCGTCTATATGGCCTCTGTCCAGCCTCAGGCGCTGCATTCCTGTGCAAGGACAGCTCCACTTTATTGGCAAGCCTTCCTTATCAGATTTCGACGGAATTAACCCCTTCAAGTCAGCAAGTTGTCTAATTTCCGATCGTGTCTTATCGGTAAGGTCGAGCGCTGATATATCTGGTGGTGTTGTGGCAGCCAACCCCAACGGATCAACCCACCCCACTGGGTTATCCGCATACTGGTAAACATTCGACCCACCCGCAAACCCGATCGGATCCTTCGTAATGAACCGTCCGATCTGCGGATCATAGTACCGATGCCGGTTGTAATGCAGGCCTGTTTCCCGGTCCAGATACTGCCCCTGAAATCGGATCGGATTACGTATCCCAGCCGCGCGGGCGGCATCTGTGATGGCTTCTTTTGCTTCACCCCACGCTTGGTAGTGCGCGCTCCAAACTATCTCGCCTTGCGCGTCGGTCAGTTCCTGGGGTGTGCCAAGGTGATCGCAGTGATACCAGGCCATGGCGTCCACCGGGTCCGGGTCGGGCGAGGTTGTCCATAGCGGGTCGCGATCGATGTCATAGGCTCCGGCGTACGCCGGTTGCTGGTGCAGGAGAATGGGCTTGCGGCTGATCGCCTGGGCCAGCGGCACGAAACTTCCGGGTTCGTAGAGGTAGTGCGTCGTCTGGTCGTCGCGGCCTTCCCATGCCAAGGTATCGCCATCCCAACCGTATAGCGTCGTGCTGCAGCCCATCGCGCGATTCGCGCGCGCTTGGTCTTCCCGGATCTGCGCGGGCGTCATGCCAGGCCGTTCGCGCCAGTGCGCTTCGGATTGCTTGAGCAGGCGGCGGCCCAGTGCGTCGTACTGGTAGCTCACATGCAGGCGGTCGTTGCTGTAGCCCGTCAGGCGATTGAAGAGATCCCATTCGAAGCGCGAGCGCTGGCCGTTGTG